>NZ_JBSXNR010000042.1:0-74409 GCF_056857735.1 Flagellimonas sp. L-11 | reverse complement strand
GGTATAAATGGCACAATTTCCATTTCTATCATATCTTTGTCAAGTACACTGTACATAAAGGGTTGTTTTGGAATTATTTATGTTTGGCAACACAAATATCCGCAACCCTTTCTTTCGATCCAAAAAAGTTTAAATCACTTCCATATCAAAAAGAGCGTACATAACGGAGCTCAAAAAAAAATGTCGAACAGAGCTATGCCAGAGGCGACGACGTAGATGATATACCTTGACCGTCCTATCCACTTAGCACTGTATTGGAACTAAGTTTATGTGGCACTGATTTTCCGTAAAATTCTTATATTTAAGACCATATCCCCCAGAGACTTATTGAATTACAGAAATGCCATGCCTTGCATTAAAAACAGAAGACTTGGGCGTAGCCAACCTATTTGGTGTTGTATGCAGAAGAAAATTGGATTAATAAACAAGTTGAGCCACATAGAACCAATATTTATGATATGAATAAATTGCTGTTTTTCAGTCTAATAGCTTTAATTCTGATGGGCTGTAACAAACCGCCAAAGTATGATTTAGTCATTGAAAAAGTTAATTTATTTGATGGCTATGAAGACCTAGGCACTGTGAATGTGGCTATAAATGATGATACAATAGCCGCAATAACCGCAAAAAAATTACATGCAGGTTCAACTATAGACGGGTCAGGTAAATTCATGATACCTGGACTAGTCAATGCCCATGTACATGCCAATAGTTTGGAAGATTTAAAAGAAGGCTACCCTTTAGGTATTTTGACTCTTTTGAATATGCATACAGGATTGGAAGAAAGGGAAATTGGCTGGAAAACAATGACAAAAGATTCAATCGGTTTTTCCACTCTTTATGGAGCTGGTCATGCAGCCACAGTACCAGGTGGGCATCCTACTCAATTCAGCCCAGATATGGAAACAATTAATGACTCGCTTTCTGTTGAGGACTGGATAAATCATCGAATCTCCAAAAAGGTTGATTACATAAAAATAGTTCACACTTTAGGTGGATGGATGGATGAGCCAACAGCCCCAACTTTAGACTATGATAAAATTAAGAGGCTTATAGGACTCGCACATAGTAATGGATTCAAAGCTGTGGTGCATGTCGGGGAAGTTGAAGAAATGGAAACCATTGCAAAATTTAAACCCGATGGTTTTGTGCATATGCTGAGTATGAAAAAAGATATTCCAGTCCCGGACAGCTATTACACCACAATTTCGTCTAGCGGTGCTTTTGTTGTACCTACTGCAGGTATTAATTTAAAATCGATGGATGGACTTCCTCCGTTTATGCGGGAATGGATATCAAATAATCTTTTAGACGCAACTGAAAGTGCCGAAATAATAAAAAAAATGTATGAAGCTGGGATATTGATTGTGGCAGGTACTGATGCACAAGAAGGTCAAATGAATTTTGGGGAAGATTACTTTTTGGAGCTAGAGCTATACAAAATGGCAGGATTGTCCAACATTGAAGTACTTAAAACAGCAACTGGAAATGCAGCCAAGGCTTTTGATTTACCTATTGGAGAAATTAAAAAAGGAAGTAAGGCAACTTTTGTCCTTCTCAATGCAAACCCCTTAAATGACCTTGCAAACCTTAGAAAAGTTGAACAGGTTTGGAAAAATGGTAAGACCAATTAATAAGTTACTGTATATGTCAACTAGGTTATAATTAAAGTGGCTTATATTAACCGTTTGAAGTGGTTCTCGGTATCCGACCGAGCCAGATAGAGCGCAATGATGTATATTTAGAGAAAACAAAGACCATCCCTATGCGAGCGATCCTTGGTGAAATTTTTGTCCATGATCCGTCCCAGCCCGTTTATACCAAGGAAGCGCTATTGCGGTTGGACATGAAGATGGCCTTCATTCAGCGTTTGGCCCGTCACTTAGGACTGCTCTTCATAGATGGGGAGGCTTCGGAAGGCAATCTGTGCTATGCCTTTGAACCAGGGCTGAACCCAGATTATATCAGCTCATTTACAAAGGTGGACATCAAGAGGTTTCTCGAAAGGACCTTGACAGCCTCCCGTTACCATATGGGAAGGGATGCCGTGGAATTCCCAAAATCCCTGCATTTGGAATAACATCCGCGTGAAAAAACCAACACCCGGACAAAATTATGAAGAAAAGGGACAAGCCCAAATGGCTAGGATTGTATCCTTTTTTTGCTTTCCATACCTTTTTATCCTAGCCCTTTTGGTCAAAGGCCTCCAGGTTGAAAAGTTGCAACAGTATGTCCGACCATTTCACCAATACAACCTTTCTTATTGAATTAGGGTGGTTTATTTGTTGTTCACCACGAAAATGACACGGCATTAAACCATATAAATTACCTGAATTAAGGGTATTACAACCATTATTACCGGATTGACATTCAGTACTTTAATTTTTGAAAGTCAATCAACTATATTGCTGACAAAATATTGTTTTAAATGAAGAATATCCTTTATACAAATAGAGTCTCCAAGTATTTTAGCCCAGGCGATCATGAGCTTATACACCCACTAACCGCAATCTCCCCATAACTTTAAGTACCACAATGTAGCATATGATCTTCTCTTGGAATCAACGCATCTCTCTAATCAGAAAAGTTAAAGGTCAATCCAATCAAAATGGTTGCTGCTAGTATTGGATAGTAAATAAATAACTTCCAGATTGCAATTCCATGGTAAGCCATCCATTGGTTTGATTTATTTGTCCAATACCCTCCTTAGCTTTAAGTTTTTTTCCAGATTCCTTCACCTTTTTAATAGAGGCGGCTTTTAATGTTAAAGTTGCCGTGGTGTTGGCCGGTACACTTACTCTATATTCCCATCCTCCATCAATCAGTTTCCACTCGCTTTGTATTCTTCCGTACATGGAATCGTAATATCCCTTGGCATAGGTCATTTGACCCGTGGGATCGGGTATGGGTTCCAAAATAAAGTGTTTAAAACCAGGATGGTCGGGATCTCTTTGGATACCTAACGAGTAATTGTACATCCAAGCTGCAACGGCTCCAAAAGAATAATGGTTAAAAGAGTTCATACTGTTATTGCCCCCAAATCCATCTTCAATGGTATAGGAATTTAATCGTTCCCAAATGGTAGTAGCCCCATTGACCACCGGGTAAAGCCAAGACGGATAGCTAGTTTGCTGTAATAATTTATATGCTGTTTCGTGCCTTCCGTTTTCGGAAAGTGCATGGTTCAAAGAGGCAGTTCCAATAAAGCCCGTCATCAAGGAATACTCGGGTCTTTCAACCCCAAGTTCGTCCACATTGCTACGGACAATGCTTTCCACCAATTGATCCACGGCTTTTTCTTTGTTTTGATCATTAAATGCCTTTAAATGCAGTGGTATGGCATAAGACGCCTGGGTATCCACCAAATCCCCTTTTTTGGGTCGGTCTTCCTCTGATGGCGGTGGGCCAAACCCTTGGCTTACAAACCCGGAATGCACTGTTTCCCCTGTGTTTTGGTTGATATATGTTTGGTTAAAAAATTTCTTTTTTTGCTGGTATTGCGTTTCGTAGTTAGAAGCATCGTTGGTCTTCCCGAGAATGGAAGCGGTCTTCTTCAAGATGTCCAAATTGTACAGATGATAAGCCGTCCAAAACAAGGTATTATCATTTTTAAACCCTTCTGGACTCAACCAATCCCCTAATGGACCTTCATTCAAAATTCCAGATCCTTTATCAATTTTGGAGTCCAAAAATCTCACATAGCGTTGCATGGCTACGTAGTTTTCCTCCAAGACCTTGACATCGCCATATTGTTGGTACATCTCCCAAGGTATAACAATACCTGCGCTTCCCCAGAGTGTTCCTCCAAATCCACCACCAACAGGTGCCACATCGGTAAACCTGCCATCCGCTCTCTGAATATCGCGCATAGACACTAAGTGGCGCCTTAAAAAGGGTTCCACGTTGGCCAAATAGGTAGATGCCTCTGAAAATACATTGATGTCACCACTCCAGCCCATTCGCTCATTCCTGGCCGGGGTATCCGTGGGTATGGAGAGGAAATTGCCCCGCAAGGACCAGGTTATGTTTTTCCAAAAACGATTTACAAGTTCGTTCGAGGTTTCATAGTGGGATGCCAGTTCCTTTATGGAACTGACCACTTTTCCTTTTACGCTGCCAAGTGGAAGTACTTTATCAACACCTGTTACCTCCAAATATCTAAATCCATGGAAGGTAAATCTTGGACTGATTCTTTCTTCTCCCCCTTTTCTTATATATATGTCTTGTGCCAGTGCCGCCCTGATATTTTCAAGCATCACCATACCAACATTATTACCAGATTCCTCAAGATCGGGGTAGGTTACCTCGGCATAACGGAGTGTTATGGTATCTCCTGCTTTTCCTTCAGGTAAATCAATCTCCGGAAAGCCCACCATGTTCTGTCCCATGTCGTAAACAAAAACGCCTGGCCTGACTTCTTTTACCGCTTTGGGCATCAAGGTTTTTACTATGGATGGGTTCTCCCCTATTTGCCCAACCAATTGCATATCGTCATAATCCAGCCCTTCGCCTATAAAAGCGGTTCCTTCGAGTGGAACCTCGCTGGCAGATTTCCAAGAAGAATCATCATAGGTTGAAGTGGACCAATCTTGAACGGCCCTCTCTTTGTTGGCATCATAGACCTCGCCCTGAAAGAAGCTTCCATAACGTACGGGACCATCAGTGAACAACTTCCAATCCGTTGTATTGGTGGTCAAAATTTGTTCCGTTCCATCAGTATAGGTGACAACCAATTGACCAAATAAGGACTGTCTGTCCCCAAAATAGTTCCAGTTTTCACCACTATAGGTAATATTGCCGCTCCACCAGCCTTCGCCCAACCAAGCACCAATTATGTTTTCCCTTTCTCCTGATTTCAATAGGTCGGTAAGGTCATACGTTTGGTACATGTGGGTCTTGTTGTACTGCGTAAGTCCGGGGGCAAAATAGCTGTCCCCAACGCGTTCTCCATTAAAGTAAATTTCATAGATACCCCTTGAGGTAACATATAATCTGGCTTTTTGTATCTCCTTATCTTTTACGGTAAAGCTTGACCGTAACATGGGAGCGGCATTTTTACTTGGGTCGGCCAAAATGAGCGCACTTTTATCATCGCCATCAATACTGTATCCTTCTGCGGAAACTGTTAATTGGTCAGACTTGGAAGCGGTACTAAAAACACCCAAATAGGAATCTGAATCTTTCAATTTTTCATGAAACAAAGTATTGGAAGGTTGACGGAAGTTCTTCACTTTAAGTTCGGATATCACCATTTTTTGGCCCTTTTTGGCCCAAAAACCAATGTCTCCCACCATAGGGAAACTGATGTAATTGTTGCCCCTGCCCACTGGGTTGAGATTAAACCCTTGGCTCCCCCAAGGTGAAGGGTTTTCCAAATCGGATTTGGAAATCCTGTTCTGCTTTTCCCTGCCATCCAAGTAAACATCAAATAACCCAAAGTTGCAGTCTATATAAAAAGTATGTTGTTCGTATTTATTCGCTTCGTTGACCAACGACTTTGGTATGGAGAAACTAAAAAGTGGTGCATCTTTTGAATCCCCAGTATCGTAACCTACTCGGTAAACATGCAATTGTGCGCGTTTATTTTCTGAACCGTCCACTTGGGAAATATCCAATTCAAACGCGATAAAGCTTTCATCCAAGCCATTTTCAACACCTTGGACGTTCAAATCCCTGTTCATCAATCGTTTGTCATTGGCACCAAATACAAAAGCACCTTTTGTGGATTTTGATTTTTCATCCAACTGTATGGCATATTCCAATTTATATACGGATATATACTGGGAGTAGAAAACCAAATCCTCATCGTCCCCCCCTATCCATTGTGCTCCATTCCAAGCTTCGGCATTATCGTCGCTTTCCAAGAGACCGGTTTCAAACCAAGACTCCCCCTCGAAAGTGTTTCCTTTTTCGTCCCAAACCGTGATTTTCCAATTGTATCGAGTTCTTGCTTGTAGCGTTTCACCGCTATAGGCTACCCCTAAAGATTCGGCATTGTTTTGTCGTTTGGAATCCCAAACCAAGTCTCCATCCTCATCGGTTACAACAATTTGATATGCTCGCTGCCCATATCCTCTTTCGTTATCGTCGGCCTTCATCTGCCAACTGAAATTAGGATTGGAAATATCGACTCCCAAAGGTTCTTCCATATAGTCCACTCTTAAGTTTTCTATGGAAAGTTGGCCTATGGCCAAAAAAGAAACATTAAAAAGCAGCAGAAAAAGAGCGAATGTACTTTTTCTCAAAAGGCTCGATTGCCTTTGGTTATAATTATCCATCCAAGTTTGTTTAGTTTTCTATCCAATTATAAGGTATAACTCCCAAATAACCATTCTTATCTGTTCTGACGACAAATATGCTTTTTTTATAGGTTGAATGTGTTGGTTCCAGACTTGATCATAGTACTTTTTCCTTGCCAAACAAGCTCACCTGTCACACCATCCGGCAAGGTAATCGTAGCCTCTAGCTTTTTACCTGACTTCTTGTAATCCACGGATATCATTCCTGCAGGGTGAGGCATTTCTCCTCCAATTTTTTTAATGTCACCTAAATTTGGGGCAATCCTTACGGTTTTAAAGTTGGGCGAAGCACTTTCTATCCCCAAGAGAATTCTAAAAAACTCAATGTTGGGACTGGAACCCCAAGCGTGACAATCGGAACGAGTGGTTTCCACTTGCGAGGTTTCCCCCCATGTGGTCAACCCTAATTCCATATTCTTTCTCCAAACATCCAACCATTCCAAATATTGGTCGCCATATCCTGCCTCATTTAAGGCCAAATGCAAATAGTAACTAAAATAAATGGAAGTTGGTGCCAAAGACTCATTCTCCAAAAGGGATTTACCAATGGCCTTTTTGGTATCCTCATCCACGATGTTGGCTAAAATGGCCAAAGAATTGGCATGTTGGGAATACTTTTCTTTAGCCGGGGTATCGGCGAACAATTGTTTGGATTCGTCCCAATACTTTTGTTTAATGGTTGCTGTCAATTGATCGGCCATGGTGGTATACAGCGTTACAAATTCAGGTTTTCCCAATTCTTTTTCTAAAGCAATCCCTGATTGTAAAGCATGTAACATTTGAAGGTCCAAAGCCGCGGATGAACCGTCTTCAGCCATTGGGGCCATACCAAAGTTCCATTCCGGTACCCAATCGGTGTAATTCCACCCGGGAACATTTTTCAAAGAACCATCATCATCCAAATAGGTGATAAAATAGTTCAATACTTGACGGGAGCCCATCAATTTTTTGGCGATAAAATCAGCATCACTACCGTACATCATATAATCATAGAGCATGCTCACATACCACAAGGAATAGGTTGGAATGACTTGATCTTGTCTATCTGGATATCTGCTCAAGGTATGTCCGTTGGGTTGTCTTGAATAATCAATCAGATTAATGGCATTTTTGATCAAACGATCATCACCACTATTGTAAAAGGAAACAAAATGTTGAATCCTGGTATCTCCCACATACTGTAACCTTTCGTAATAAGGACAGTCCATATAGGTGTCCACGGCACAAAGACGTGCTGTTCTCCAACCTATTTCCATCATATCGGAAAGCTCTTCCCTATCGGAGATTAAATTGGCCTTCATTTGGAAAGGATATCCTGTGAACGTACCATGGACATCATTGATAATCAATGCCTCATCTTTGGTCTTCACATCCAACTCAACATACCTGTAGGTTCTATAGGTCAATGAGGTATATTCTTGATTGGCCATACCATTGGAAATGATACTGTCCCTTCTTCCGGTCATGGTCTTGCCTTCGATAATATCACGATTTCCTTTGGCTCCCTCGCTATCGTAAAGTCCCTCGGCATATTGAACCGTGATCACACTATTTTTCCCTCCACTGAACAATAGGGTCAGATAAGCATTGGTCAAATGTTCCTGGTCCAATAATATTTTGATGTGCGAATTGGCATCCACTTTAATATCTGTGGGGTTTTCTGGAAAAGATGAAGGAACTTTCACCCCTTCCGATTTTCTTACCGTGGCCAAACGCTCCTTGGTCAATTCCATTTCGGGTAAAATTGATGGTACCAAGTTCCACCCTTCTTGTTGCCTGAATCCAAAACCTTGCTGTACCGCTTCAAAAACAGTAGCGGCCAAAGACCATGAACTATCGTCAAAATCTATGGCTTTCCAATGGGTTAGCGTTTTGTTCATATCTATAAAATCTCCTGCTCCGGCAGCGTAATATCCTCTAATATGCTGTTCCAGAGGGGTATAACTTTTATCCTCGATAACCTTCCAACTTTTATCGGTATCCACCACTTTGGCCAACTCGGTTTGTCCTTGCACTATCAAGGCAGTTTTATAGGAAAATTGAGCTACAGCACGCAAATCGGCTTCGTTCCACACTTTTACGGCCAAGGTATTTTTCCCTTCTCTTAAGTGTGAGGCTATATCCACAGTTTGGTAATTCCAATGTTTGATATCGCCCCAGTTGGGCCCAACAGAGGCAAGGGTACCGTTTACAAAAAGTTTGTAGCGGTTATCCGCCGAAATACGGATGGGAAATTCATTTGGAGCCTTATCCAAATTGAATGATTTGCGGAAAAGATACATTCCGGCCGCTTCGGCATCGGAACCTCCAAGGGTAATCCATGTTGCCGTCCATTCGGGTTCGGCATCGGATCTACGCTGCCCCATTAAGGTCAGGGTCGAAAATAAAATCAGTAATGTTAGAAAGTTTCTCATGTTGTTTGTAAATAGCTTAGAATTTATATGCTGATCAATCGTGTTTATGGCAATCGTCCAATTTCTCGCCACATGGCCAGTTCTTGGGAAAATCTGTTATGTATCACCTTACATTTTGTGTCGATACGCATGGTCGGTCTTGTTTCCAAATTATAAGCAGGCCAATGGGGTAAATCCGTTGCATGCGGTATCCCTGTTTTGGCAAAACCCGTCCAATACGCGGCCATATTGTGTGAGGCAATGAAACGCTCCGGCCTTCCCCCTCCAAAAAAACTGGGTTGGTCGGGTTCTCCATCTTTGGGCGGCTGCTCATTGTTGAATTTAAAGGAAATATCCATGGCATGGGGCGTTCCCATGGGGTAATCGGTTCCGGGGATCAGTTTTTCGGATTTATATCCAAAATTGTACAAAAACACGGGTGCCCCAGCTTGCTTGGCCTTCCGTTGTGCAATTTCAATGGATCCCAAGCCCATCATCACAATGGAAGAAACGGCTACAAAGATATCCGCTGGGGATGCCTCGGGCCGTGCTTTTTTATAGGTTTCGATAACTTTTGAGGTATCCGCTCCAAACTGGGGCTCCAACCTGGTTTGTAATCCCCCAAAATCGAGTGTGGCAAATTCCGTGTCCTTTCGTTCCCATGCAAAGAAGGTATATTCGTCCTCGTTCCAACCGACCATCAAGGGTTTGTCCTTGGAAATATTCGGCGCGGTAGGATCAAATGGGTGATTTGGAAGCACCGTGCCGTCCACCACAGGGCCAAAACCACCAACGGTGGGTTCCGTTAATCCTCCGGTATGTTTCTTTTCTTGGAATGGTGGCACAAATGGAATTTTAGCCTGGACCTTCAAAATTTCATCCGTGGGGACCTCCAACAGTTTTTTCCAAGTGTTTTTTGTGAGACCAAATTCCTTAAGTACCAATTCAGTATTGCGAGCAGCCATATCCTTTGTAAGCATACGGACACCAGGCCCACTTTCTATGGAGGCCTTATTGAAATATGGTGATGCATCGGGCATGGCATACAAACAAGAGGTTTTTGCCCCGCCACCAGATTCACCAAAAATCATCACATTGTCCGGGTCACCGCCAAATACATGAATATTTTCATTTACCCATTTTAAGCCTTCGGTAATGTCCAAAAGCCCCATGTTTCCAGAACCGGCATAGTCAGGTCCGCCTATTTCATCCAAATACATAAAACCCAGCATGCCCAAACGGTGATTGGTCTCCACGACCACCACATCAAAATTTCTTGCCAAATTGGCTCCATCTTGCCCGGCAGAGCCTCCTGATCCGATTACAAATCCACCCCCATGGCTATAGAACATCACCGGACGTTTTTTATCATCATTGGCCGGAGTCCAAACATTTAAAAACAAACAATCTTCCGAAGGGGCAGGCTCGTTTCTTCGAGGGGCTTGAATGGCAGGTGGTCCCAATTCAAAAGTATCTCGAATCCCTGTCCAAGAAGCCAATGGACCCGGTTTGCGAAACCTACGGTCACCGGAAACTTTTCCAGCATACGGTATACCTTTAAATATGTTCACACCTGCCGAACGCATTCCTTTTATCTTTCCTTTGGAGATTTCGGCTTCTACCCACTCCTCAGGTATATCCCATCCGCTATACCCAAAGGGTAACATGGTACCTGGAAGAAGCATCAATGCTGATGATGCCCCCACTGTTCTAATAAAATTTCTTCTTGTATTCATTGATACTATTCCTTCAACCAGTCTAATTCTATGTTCGACCAGTCCTTTAGTTTGTGCCTACAGAGTGAAATATATCACTCACTTTTTTAGCCATTGTAACTGTCCCGACAATTTACAGCTTGCTCAATCTTGACGCAAAATTTTGACCTCACCCAACAAACCAGATTCAAGTAATGGTTCCTGACCTTGATAAAAAGGCATGGTGGTAAAGGTTATTTTTCTTTGAATATCTGGTTGGGCATCCCCTATCAATCGGTTGACCCAAACATTGGTCACTGCAATTTCCAGTTGATTCTCGCCATTTTTTAAGGCATCGGTAATTGCTATTTGGAAAGGTGTTTTCCAAAGTACACCGATTGGCTGTCCGTTCAAGGTGACTTCGGCAATATTCTTAACCTTGCCTAAATCCAATATAAATGATGCTCCACCATCTGTTTTATCAAAATCAAAGGTTTTGCGATAGGTAGCCGTACCAGAAAAATATTTTATGCCCTCAACCTTGTTTTCCGTCCAAGATTGCAATGCATCAAAAGTTACGGATGCAGGCGCTCCCCTCTTTTCTTGGAATTCTACATCCCATTGCCCCTCTAAAGTTAGTACTGGCGCTTCGGAAATCTGCGGTATGCTTAAACTTTTTTGATCTGTATCTTCAGCAAAAAGTATAAAATAGGCATCCCAAGACTCAAAATCAAGCTCTACCCATGTAGTTTCGCCTTCCATAGCATAGCTAACATCGGAAATTGTTCCTGTTTGCGGATGCCAAAGTTTGGGTTGTTTGCCCGTAACCCTAAAACCTATTTTTGCCGTTGTAGGCTCAAGATTGCGGTTGTTCAACCAATAGATATGTGAATCACCGGAAGCTCGGTGACGGAACAAGATTTCATGATCGGTTTCGGTAATCTGGACATCGGGTGCAATGTCCAAACTTACATTTTCCCCAACATTGGGCTTTGCCCAAATTTCATCAGCAAGGGATTGAAAAGCTGAAACGTCATCCGACAAACTTGGTGTGGTCAAGGGCTTGGTTCCTTTAATTTTTACCCCTGCGTTGGCCAATTCTGCCAATTTATTCAACACGGCCATCGACATTTTTTGTGTTCCCTTGTCCAATTGGAGTATTTGATACCTAACACCACTTAGCGCCTTTAATTGACCATCTTCAGCTGAAATGGCTTCTTGCAAAATGGTTGGACTGACAAAATCAAACTCATGCCCTTTTGCAATGTCCGGCAGGCTTTCTTGGGTGATATGGGTAACATTGTCATTTTCACCATAGAGATAGAGCACATCCGCCACATTTTGCCCTTGCTGTAATAGATAGCAGCTTCGCGACAGATAACTTATCCAAGATTGAGCACCGGCACCTGACCACGTTTCCTGCCTTGTAAAATATTGACCAAAGGGACCCAAGGAGAAACCTGGCATCTTATCATCAAGTGGTTGGTGTACCGAGGTATGTATGACAAATCTATTAAGCCCAGATGCCAACTCCAGATCGGCTGTACGCTTTAACTTTTCGGGATGCCAAGAAAATCCATTTTGAATGGAGGTCATGGATTCTGCCGCCACAAATGGTTTTCCGTAAATGTTTGCAACAGAGGCAGACTCTCGGATATCTCCCTCACTACGCACTTCCTCATCCATTCCTCCCGCCAAACTACCAGGGGTCCACATGGCACTCATGGGTATATCGGCATTTCGTTTGACATCCATCCCATCGGCCAAAAAGATACGGTTGCCTTCATGGCTTTCGGTATAACGTTTCATGCCACGTTTATGGAGCTCCTCTCCAATAATATCGTAATGGTTGTCAGAAATCATTTCACCAATGGTCTTTCTAAAATCCCAAAGAAACCTTTCCGATGCCTCCCTGCTTTCGATTACTCGACCGGTAAGCACAGGGATCCAAGTTCTCATATCATAGCCCCTACGGGATGAAAACTCCTCGAACATATCGTGCGTCCAATTCATGTGGCCCGCTTCATAACTATCCAGAATGACATAACCCAAACCGGACTCGCCCATTTGGCCTCCAGTGGCATCTTGGTACAGATCCAAATAGTGGTTGATGTACTTTCGTACTGCATCTTCATCCAATTTATCCACTTCCAATCCAGTGGCTTCCGGGGATGCCGGATGGTTTTCACGCCCTGTTAAAGAGTATCCCAACCTGATGATCTTCCAGGTACCTTTGGGCACCTCCCAAACTAAGGTTCCATCACCCTGAAACTTGTCAGTTAAGTCAATTACATTTTCTTTTCCAATGGCATCTTCATCATTCCCGCTGTCCACCGAATCGGATTCCTTCCATGCCGTAAAACCTGCTTTGCCCTCATACCTGTCCACTCTTGAAGTATTGGTTAAGACAAACTCGGCGACATCGACGCCCTCTGGTTTTGGTTCGCTCACTACCCCGAACAAAGCTTCCATTCCCGGTGGGGAAGGAGGCAAAGTTTTGTACACAAAACGCCAATACTTGGCTGTGGTCGGAGGAAAAGAACCTGTGGTCTGGGGAACAATACTCCCAGGAATGTCTACTAATTTTTTAAAGGTAACCCCATCGTCACTGATTTCAATGGACCTATTTTGAGGCATGCCCCTAAATACGGCCATTGAGCCTATTTTTGCCCCCACCACGGAATAACTTTTAAAGGATACGGGTTCATTAAACGCATATTGAACCCAAGTCTTTTCGCCCACTGCTGCCGGGGGCAAGAAGCTTCCGTTGTGCAAATTCCCATCGGTTAGGGCATCCAGTAAAAAGTTTCCGCCACTTGAGGTTACACTGGGATTCAGTTCGGACAAGGAAACTTCTTCTTCCGGAATTTTGTAAGCAATCACCGCGGCATCCTCATAAAACTGGGGAAGTTCCCTTTGTTCACCATCCATACTAAAGCCTGTTTCTGGCGGAACATTTTGAAATGTACTTGTCTCTTTTGGCGGTTCCGGTAATTTACTGTTAAATGTATCGCCTCCTTGCACCTCAATTTCTGACCAAACATATTTTTTCATGCCATCCCTGGGTTCCACCCACGGACCTCCGGTCTCGGACCATCCCGGAGAACCCGCAATGGCCATTTCAAAGTCTTTTTCAATGGCTAAGTCCGTAGTGAATTTAAAGGCCTCTTTCCAATCCGGGGTCATGAACACCAATTTTTCATCGGTGACCAATGGAGTGAACAGATTGGCATCAAAATTTTGAAATCCGCCTATTCCGGTACGTTCCATCCAATCCAAATCTTTTTGGATGCCATCTTTGGTGACATTACCGTTCATCCAATGCCACCAAACCCTTGGCTTGGCTTCATTCGGTGGGTTCTTAAATCCTTCTTCCAATTGAACTGCATCAAAGGTAGGAGCTTCCTCTGTCTTTGGTCCACAGGATATCATCAGAAAAGCCAGTGAAAAGTATATGGTAAAATGGTTTGTGTGCTTCATTTGGCAAAATTTAAGGTTTAACAATTTTATTGACGTACCGCTTCCAAGCGTTGTCCGTGATAAACAACCTGTACAGAAACCACATTCCCTTGAGCATTTCTTTGCAATTTAACGCTATTTTGAGCGTCCTCTTTATCTAGATAAAGATTGCTATCCTCTTTACTAGGTACCAGTTCAATGGTCGTTTCTGCTATGGTCAAATAATAGGTGTCTTGGTTTTTGTTCACCGTCAATTCATCAAAGAAACCGCTAGTGGTTTTGTAAGTTCCCTCAAAACCCGATTCTTTAAGGTTTTCCATTTCCACTTGGGTCGTAAAATAATATTCACCGGATGCAAGGTCCAATTCAACCGATTCTCCTTGTGAGGATAGTATGGTTACCCCTTCTGCCTTTTCCAAAGCCTTTTTACCTTCTTTTAGGCTTTCCATGGTTCCAAACGGAAGCGTCACATGGGCCATGGTGTTCACGGGAACCTTTATTGCTTGGGTAAAGGTTGAATTTTCCAATGTCCAACTGCTGGCTATTTCACCATAGTAAGTTTCTAAACTGGCATCCGCATGGGTAATTTCCCCGCCAGGAATAATTTTTATATTAAATTTCTTGTAACCAGGACCTTCCATACTAGGTTGAATTCCTCCTATATTCTGATACATCCATTCTCCAATGGCACCATATGCGTAATGATTGTAAGAGTTCATGCTCGGGGTCTGGAAGGTGTCATCCGGCTTTATGCCATCCCAGCGCTCCCATATAGTAGTCGCCCCTTTGGTAACAGGGTACAACCAAGAGGGATAGGTATCCTGCAACAAGAGTTTATAGGCCACATCGGCATGTCCAAACCTGCTCAAAACATGGTTCAGGTAGGGTGTTCCCAAAAAACCTGTTGTTAAATGATAGCCGTAATCCTTGATGTTTTCCACCAATCTATCGGCTGCTTCTGCCCTTAGGTTTTGAGGGAGCATATCAAATTGAAGGGCCAATACGTAGGCCGTTTGCGTACTGGACACCAATCTCCCGGATGGGGTAACATATTCTTTTTGAAACGCAGTTTTAATATCCTTTACCAATTGTCCGTAAAAAGCCTCGTCTTCTTTTTTGCCCAAAACTCGGGCCGCATTGGCCAATAATTGGGTCGAATGGGCGTAAAAACATTGGGCAATAAGGTATTTATCCGTAATTGCCGCTTTCCCATCACGATCGTCATCCGGGGAATAGAACAACCAATCACCGAAATGAAATCCCGTTTGCCAAAGATAGTCCTCACTTTGGTCACCAATATAATCCACCCATGCCTTCATACTAGTATATTGATCCTCCAAGAGCTTTTTATCTCCATAAAGTTCATAGGCATACCAAGGTATTATGGTTGCCACATCGGCCCATCCCGCGCTACCCCCTGCTGTTGGTCCCAACACATTGGGCACCACGAAAGGCACTGAACCGTTTTCGAATTGATCGACGGCTACATCCTTCATCCATTTGGCGAAAAAATTATTTACGTTCATATTGTAAGAGGCCGTCCTAAAAAAAGCCTGGGCATCGCCCGTCCACCCCAATCGTTCATCCCTTTGTGGGCAATCCGTTGGCACATCGATAAAGTTGCCTTTTTGTCCCCATTTTATATTTTGTTGTAGCTGGTTCAGCATGGGATTGGACGTCGTAAACTTTCCTGTTTCCTCCATATCCGAATACAGTGCTATGGCCTTAATATCTTCCGCAGTGGGCTCTTGCGGCAAACCAATTACCTTAATATATCGAAAGCCCTGAAAGGTAAAGTGCGGTTCCAAAATTTGGTTGGGTTCGCCATTCAATATGTAGGTTGTTTTTTGTTCTGCCGAACGCAAGTTATCCAGATACAAATCACCATCACCATCCAATACTTCAGCGTGATGGATTTCCACTTTTTGTCCTTTTCTCCCTGAAATGTTCAATTGTATCCAACCTACTAGATTTTGTCCAAAATCAATAATGGTCTCTCCGCTTGGAGAACTAAGAATTTCCTTGGGTACAAACTCTTCCTGCTTTCTGATGGGTTCGTTTTCAGTACCTATTAAATTGTCCTTTTTAAATTGCGCCACTTTTACCAGCTCCCAATCATCGTCTTCATAAGTTGGTTGGGTCCAATCCTCAATTTCCAAGGTTGAATCGTACAGTTCACCGTCATAAATCTCAGAATTTAGAATAGGTCCTGTTTTCCATTTCCAGGAACCATCTGAAATCAGTGTTTGTTCGGAACCGTCCTCAAATTGAATGTGAAGTTGCATAAGAAGTGCAATGTCATCTCCATAATGGTTGCGCCTTTCGCCCCAAGCCAAGTAGTCCCGATACCAGCCATTGCCCAAAACAACTCCAATAGCGTTGGTTTTGCACAGCATTTCGGTCACATCATAAACTTGGTACTGCAGTCTTTGGTCATAACTAGTCCATCCCGGGGTTAAATAATCTTCGCCTATCCGTTCACCGTTAATGTGAGCTTCATAAAGTCCGTGCGATGTAATATAGACTGTTGCCTTTTTTACGTTTGCATCTGAGGTGAGACCAAACTCTTTCCTAAAATAGGGGCTTGGCCTATTAATGGTATCTTTTTCAAAACTCGGTGCGATCCATTTGGCCTTAAATTCTTTCGCTGGATTCAAAAGCCCCATTTGCCAATAGCCAACATGGCTCCATTTGGATTTACGTCCATGATTGTCCCATACTCTAACTTGCCAAAAGTAGTCCTTTCCGGATTCCAAAGAGGGCCCCGAATACAGATTCATTATGGAAGATCCGGAATCAATTTTTCCAGAACTCCAAAACACTCCATCCAAGCCTGATTCATTTTTGTTTTCCGATACTCTTACCTCATAAGATATTTGCTTGGTATCCCGTTTATTGGAAATCATGACCCAACTAAATCTTGGCTGGTCCGTGGTGATTCCCATAGGGTTTACCTTGTTCTCTACGTATAATTTGGATACCTCTATCTGGGCGTTGGCGGCAAGGAAAGCAAAGACCAATAAAAAGGTGACTATTTTTTTCATAACGATACTATTATTTAAAACAACATTGAAATGAACCAGGCCCAGCATGACCAACATAAACCGGACCTGTTTCAACTAACTCACCCTTATTTGTTGTTTTCTACATTAAAAATTCGGGTTCAACAAGGCCTCGCTTGCCGGTAATGGAAATAGCTCGTAAATAGTGGTAAAGGCAGCAGCGGGCGGGCCAAAACCTTCAGGGAAATAATAATCCTGCGGATTTGCCTTTACACGATCGCCAAAGGCCGTCATTACAGATTGGGCTGTTCCTGTTCTTACCAAATCGAGCCATCTTTTGTTTTCAAATGCCAATTCAACTCTACGCTCATCCATAATGGCCTGTCTCATCTCGGTTTGGTTTAATCCGGTCAAAGGAGCTAGACCTGCCCTATCCCTTACCGCATTCAAATAAGGTTCAGCATCTCCGGGACGATTTTGCTCGTTAACCGCTTCCGCCATAAACAATAATGCCTCAGAATAACGGTAGATAGGCATATTGACCCCTGTTAGTCCAGGATTGCTGTGTGGTTGCCAAAACTTATCGATATAGGGGAAATAGGTTCCATCCACTTCGATACTATCCACGGACACCGATTTTCTTAAATCTCCATCCTCATAGCTTTCCAATAAATCCGGAGTAGGTATATTAAACCCTTCTACGTTTGATGCTTGAGAATTAGGCACACCTGAAACCAAAGCTACTTGTTCAGCTGTTAAAGGCATGGGCAACCATTCGTACATAAATGAACTGGCAAAACCTTCGGTTCCTTCCAAGAATTGCACTTCGAAAATAGATTCTATACTGTTCTTGTTGTTTAGATTGAAAACATTGGCATAATCAGCCAAAAGGTCATATTCATCCGAAGTTATCAAATCTGACAAAACAGATTCTGCGCTGCCCCAACTTTCCTGTACCATATGTACATTTGCCAACAACATTTGGGCAGATCCACGGGTGGCCCTACCTTCCTCTTGAGAAGATTTTAGGGGCAGCAAGTCAACAGCTTCGCCAAGGTCGCTTAGAATCTGGGTATAAATTTCTTCTTGTGTTGATAAAGGTAGAGCAGCGTCATCCCTACCGGTTACAGGAACTAAATGCAATGGCACGGCACCAAAATACTGAACCAAATCAAAGTAGGCTAATGCCCTTAAAAAATAGGCTTGCCCCTTTACATTGTCCTTAACATTATTATCCTCGAACTCAACTTCATCGATCAATGCTAGAATTTGGTTGGCCCTTGCAATGATCAAATAATTGGAGGTGTATTTGTTGGTCAAAATACCATTACCGTTGTTTACATAAAAATCGGCCATACTTTCTCCATCCTGTACTGCCCTGTAATTAGGATTATACTTGTAATAGGTATTATCGGAAGTCATCTCCCCCATGGCCCAGGCACCTTGCCCCTGCACTTCTTGCAAATCACGCAATGGCACATAAGCGGCATTGACTGCCTGTTCAAAATCGCTTTGTGTTTCAAAGAAAACGGCCTGGCTCAATGAATCTTCCGGAGGAAGCTGTAAAAAATCATCCGTACATGACGTAAATATGCCAGTCGCTATTAATGTTATTATTCCTATTATTTTTTTCATGACAGTATTTTTTAGAATGATAGGTTGAAGCCTAAAGTGAATGTTCTCGGAACCGGATATGCACCCCAATCGTAACCCAGAGCCAATGCATTCGACTGCTGACCTTGGGTAGTTGTGCTAATTTCTGGGTTCACCCCTCTATAACTTGTAAAAACAAAGGCTTGCTGAACTGAACCATAAAGCCTTGCTCTCTTTAAAAAAGAGGTCTCTTTTAGTGGAAAGCTATAACCGACTGTAATGTTTTTTACGGAAAGGTAACTTCCATCCTCAATAAATCGGGAACTGAACCAGTCGCGCTCCATAAAAGTGGCACTAGTGGTTTTACCATATCTCCCACTTCCCGGATTTTCGGGTGACCTCCAACGATCTTTCACATCGCGAAGCACATTGAAAACACCGTCCAAATTGGTAGTCCCTTGGTCATTGGTTACGGCAATATCATTACCAACGGACCCTGAAATTACGATGCTCGCATCCCAGTTTTTGAATTTAAAATCGTTGGTGAGACCGAAAATATAGTCTGGGAATGGGTTGCCGATAACAGTTCTGTCATCGTTCTCGTTCCCAAAAGTAATGACACCATCTCCGTTTACATCTTTAAATTTTACGGTTCCGACTTCAGATTCCACGGCACGTGGTGAGTTATCAAACTCCTGTTGGTTGTCATAAACTCCATCATGGATCAATCCCCAGAACTGACCTAAAGGCTCTCCAGGACGTGTTATACTGGTATAGGCTCCACCGGGATTGAAGATTCTATCCACACCATCAGCCAAAGAGATCACTTTATTTCGATTAAAAGCAATATTGAAGTTGGTATTCCATGAAATGTTCTCGTTGGATATGTTTCTGCTTACCACGGCAAATTCATGCCCCCAGAATTCTATTTCTCCCACGTTATCGTTAAAATTGGTAAAACCTGATTCCTGTGGAATATCCACATTGAACAACAAATCCGTGGTGTTCTTTTTGTAATAGTCATAGATAAACTCCAGTCTGTCATCAAAAAATCTCATATCCAAACCAATATCCAATTGCTTGGTACGCTCCCAACCCAAGTTAGAGTTTCCTAAGGTGGTAAGGCCAGCCCCACTAACAACGGAATTACCGAAAACAGCATTCAAGGAATTGTCCACCAAGGCATATTGGGTGTAGTTCCCAATATTGTTGTTACCGATAATACCGTAACTGGCCCTGATTTTACCAAAGCTGACGAAATCCGTATTTTCCATGAAGGATTCATCAGAGAACACCCAACCCGCAGAAACTGAAGGGAAGTTACCCCACCTGTTATTGGAACCAAATCTTGAGGATCCGTCACGACGCAGGGCGAGGGTAATCAAATACTTTCCATCATAATCATAGTTCAAGCGAGAGAAATATGATGTCAAACTCCACTCATTAATATTGTTGAAAGAGCGAGTTCGGTCAATATTTAATGCAGATTGAATCGTTTGAACCCTATCATCAGGAAAATTGGACAAGTACAATTGCGTATTGTCCGCTTCATATTTTTGATAAGAGATTCCGCCCAAGATTTCGAAATTGTGGTCTCCAAAAGATTTTGCGTAGGTTATTGTATTTTCATTCAACCAGCTCAAGTAATTGCTATCTCTTCTGATAGAAGTTGCAATTGCCGGAGGCAATGCGGCAAATGTGGTCGATACTGTTGACGGACTAAAGTTAAAGAAGGATGAATTTCCGAAATCCCCATTAATAGAGGTCTTTATTTGCATACCATCAATAGGTTTATATTGTAAATACACATTTCCCAAAACCCTCATTGATTTTGTTTCGTTAGTAATCTCTTTGGCCGCTCGGTACCAGTTTGGAGTCGGAAATGCACTGATTCCCGGAATCCAGGCCGTTAATGGCAAAGTTCCATCCTCGTTCTTGTATGGTAGAATTGGCCAGGTCTGCATGGCATTGGTTACCAAACCTCCTGGTATACCGGCGTTTACATTGGTCGCATAAAATGCACCATCGGAACTTGGCAGGTTGTCAATCGAGTAAGTTGGCGCTACAGAAATCCCAAGATCCAACTCATCGTTCAATTTAAATTTGGAGTTTGCTCTTAAGGAATATCTTTTAAAATCCGAATTGACCATAACACCCTCTTGCTGAAAAACCCCTGCAACAACAGCTACGGAAGATCTTTCTCCCCGAGCATTCCAATTAATGTTAAGGCTCTGTATCGGTGCTGTTCGGAACATGGCATCGTACCAGTCATAACCCTCCCCGTACTGTTCTGGGTTTTGAAATGGTTCTGGTACTGGTTGTCCCAAATCCTCAAAAGATTCCTTTTTGAATTGGGCAAACTCCTGACCGTTCATCAAATCCGGCCGTCCTTTTTGTGGAACTACCTGGACTCCTCCGTAATAACTGATGGAGAAACCGCCCTGTTCCGTTTTTCCAGATTTGGTCGTAATAAGTACAACCCCATTGGCCGCCCTTGAACCATATAGGGATGTTGAAGCGGCATCTTTCAATACACTGATACTTTCAATCTCATCTGGATTAATGGAGCTGATGTCCCCAACAATTGGAAAACCATCCACTACGTACAACGGGTCGCTTCCAGCTAAAATAGAAGCTTGTCCACGAACCCTTACCTGTATTCCCTGACCCGGTTTACCTGTAGTCTGATTGATTTGTACCCCCACCAATCTACCTTGTAATTTTTGGGTGACCTGTGGCACTGGGATATCGGCCAACTGTTCAGAATCGATTTGCTGTACCGCACCGGTTACCTTTCTACTGGTCTGGGTACCATATCCTACGATTACAACCTCATCCAGTTGTTGGCTATCGACCGATAAGCTCAAGTTGATTTGCAATCTTCCGTTAACGGGTATGTTTTGTGATGCATACCCCACGGAAGAAAAGGTCAACACCCCATCCGAAGCCGTTTCGATGGAATAATTCCCGTCAAAATCGGCACTTGTACCATTTGTAGTGCCTTGCTCAACAACAGTAACCCCCGGCAAGGGCTGACCTGTTTCGGCATCTGTAACAGTTCCGTTCACTGTAATCCGCTGCTGTGCATTGGCTGTAAAACCACAGCAAACCACCATAAAAAGAACCCCTAACCATAATGTCTTTTTAGTCCTCATAGTTTGTTTTTAGTTAATTAATTTGTGCAATCGACCTAAGGTTTTTGTATCTGAGTTTGGCCGAAATAAACCCTCAATTACCTGTAAGGCAACTGATTCTCCACAAGGTTAAGATATTGTCAGGGGAAAACTATTCCGTTCTGTACTGTTCTGATACGGAATGGTTTTAAGATATAGTAAGAAGTAAAAATTATAGACTACAAAGAACTTCTCTGTATCACATGGAAAGGATTGTCCATATAACTGGGCTGGTTCTTCAAAATGATTTCCGCGGCTTTTTTTCCTAAATTTTCAAAATCAGTGGATATTACCGTAATGCCGTCCAAAAGCACCTCTTTCAATGGAGTTTCATTATAGGATATAATACCTACATCCTTTCCGAGAACATATTGGGTTTGTTTGATTTTTTTGATCAAAACAACCAAATCATCTTCTTTTAGGTTAATGTAAGCCGTATCCTTTTCTATTTCGCTCGATTCTATCTCTTCGATGATACCAAACTCATAGGCGAACTGTCCGCAAAACTTGATAAAGCCTTTTTTGATCTCAATAGGGTGATAGGTCTTCTTTCGGAGCAACAACTTGATCTGATGATATTTTCTAAGTTTTGGGTTCAACTTTATCAATGCTTTGTATATATCCGTTTCAAAATCCTGGTAAATGGAAGACACCTCATTGGATAGCCCATCCAACCGTTTGTCCAGCACAATCAGTTTTTCCAATGGAATTTCCTTCTTTACAAAGTCCAGCACATCATCTCCCCCCTCTTCAAAATGAGGGATAATTACATAATGGGTGTAGGTGTAGGAACGTTTTTTTGAATCCAATATCAGCTCCTTAAAATGTCGGTAATTGTTTTCATAGATAAAGAAATCTATGGTGGCACTATCGCCCAAAGTGCGGGCAAATGCATCGTAAATAATTTTTTTATGCGAACTCAATTTATTGAATAACAGAAAAACTTTGGCCTTTAATGCCAGTTCATCCTTCTTCACGTAGTACCCCTTGCCCGGCACCGATTCAATAATTTTATTTTTTTTCAAGTGATCATAAGCCCTGACCACGGTATCCCTGGAAATATCGAACTCGATCAACAACTCGTTTACTGAGGGCAACCGATCGTCCAGTTTTATTTTACCATTTTCTATGGCGGCCAAAATGGAATCCACAATTTGCTTATACTTAGGCACTTTAGATTCCTCTTTTATATCGATCAATTCCAACATTTTACTAACTTTTAGGACCGGTTTGCTTAACAGTACAGAACACTTATTAAAAATTGGGTAAGTACATTTACCGACAACAATAATAAAAAAAATAACCTGATGGGGATTAAGACTTTTAAACACGTGGATTATTTATGGGACGAAAAAAAGGCGTTGGAGCTTGGTGATGACCAAGTGGCCCTTTTCCTGTACCGATCCAATATTTTAGGCTCCGATTTAAGGATCACGAACTACGGAGGGGGCAATACCAGTTGTAAAACCATAGAAAAAGACCCGTTGACTAACGAAGATGTTGAAGTTATGTGGATCAAGGGTTCTGGAGGTGATATTGGAACCCTTACCCGTTCAGGGATTGCAGGTCTTTACACGGAGCGTCTAAGAAACCTGAAAAAAGTCTACAAAGGATTGCATGATGAGGACAGAATGGTCGGCCTCTTCAACCACTGTATTTACGATTTAGATAGTCGTGCTCCTTCCATTGATACTCCATTGCACGGTTTACTGCCCTTTAAACATATTGACCACCTTCACCCAGATGCCTTAATTGCTGTTGCGGCAGCAAAGGACAGTGAAAAAGTTACCAAAGAAATTTGGGGAAACACCATGGGTTGGGTGCCATGGCAAAGGCCGGGATTTGACCTTGGGCTTCAATTGGAAAAGTGCCTTAGTGAAAACCCTGGGATACGTGGTATCGTATTGGGAAGCCATGGATTGTTTACCTGGGGCGACACTTCTTATGAATGTTACATCAATAGTCTGGAAGTCATTGAAATGGCATCAGAATTTATTGAGAAAAAAATAAAAGAGCAGGGCGAAGTTTTTGGCGGACAAAAGGTGGAATCATTGCCGGCAGATGACAGAAAAGAAAAAGCGGCCCGGTTGATGCCTCTCCTTCGCGGATTGTGTTCTTCCGAAAATCGCATGATCGGCCATTTTACAGATGCCGATGTGGTAATGGAATACATCAACAGCAACGATCTGGAGAAATTGGCCCCCATGGGAACTTCGTGTCCAGACCACTTCTTGCGCACCAAGATCCAACCCTTGGTATTGACATTGGATCCAAAAGAAGATGTATCCAATGCTGATGAAGTTTTGAAAAAACTGGAACCCGCATTTGAACAATATAGACAGGAATACGCAGCCTATTACGAAAATTGCAAACACGACAACAGCCCGGCAATGCGTGATCCCAACCCGGTCATTATCATTTATCCCGGTGTTGGAATGTTCAGTTTCTCCAAAAACAAACAAACCACCCGTGTGGCAAGCGAATTTTACATCAATGCCATTAATGTAATGCGTGGAGCAGAGGCCATTTCAGCTTATACCTCCTTGCCAAGGCAAGAAGCATTTAATATTGAATACTGGTTGCTCGAAGAGGCCAAACTACAGCGTATGCCCAAAGAAAAACCCTTATCCAGAAAAGTGGCACTGGTCACCGGTGCAGGCGGAGGGATAGGAAAGGCGATTGCTGACAAGCTTGCTGAACACGGAGCAAATGTAGTATTGACCGATATAGCAGAGGAACGACTTAAAGAAGCGTTGGAAACCTATCCAAGGGATGTTGCCAGTTACGCAATTTGTGACGTCACAAGTACCGATTCCATAAGCAAAGCTTATATGAATGCCTGCTTGGAATTTGGCGGTGTGGATTTGGTAATACACAGTGCCGGGCTGGCCATTTCAAAACCTTTGGAAGAAACCACGACCAAAGACTGGGACCTGCTCCAAAATGTATTGGTCAAAGGGCAGTTCGAGCTCTTTAAGCAAGGAGTTGCCATTATGGACAAACAAGACCTTGGTGGCGACATCATTAGCATCGCCAGTAAAAATGGATTGGTCTCGGGACCGAACAATGTCGGATATGGAACTGCAAAAGCCGCACAACAGCACATGGTACGTCTATTGGCTGCAGAGCTTGGGAGCAAGGGAATCCGCGTAAACACCGTTAATCCAGATGGTGTAATCGTAGGAAGCAAGATTTGGGAAGGGGATTGGGCCGAAGGTCGTGCGAAAGCGCATGGCATAAAAGTGGAAGACCTTCCCGCTCATTATGCCAAAAGAAATCTGCTCAACAAAATTATATATCCGGAAGATATTGCCAACGGCGTGTTCGCCTTTGTCGGTCTGCTGGATAAGAGTACTGGAAACATTATCAACGTGGATGGTGGCATGGCCAATGCATTTACAAGATAGGTTTTTAGTTTAGTTATTTACTATTCAAGTTTCCGCAGGTCAAGTTTTGGCCTGCGGTTTTTAAAGATTATTACACCCTATGATTTTAGATAAAGAACAAATAAACTCCGAAAACCAAAGCAATTTTGACAAGCATAATCAAAGCTTTGATTTTTTGGCCAATAGCTTAACAAACAAAGGGTACGATGTTGAAGGTCTACTAAAAAAGATATGTGACTTCCAAGTCGCCATACCCAGTTGGGCCTTGGGCGCAGGGGGAACACGATTCGGGAGGTTCTCCTACCATGGAGAACCAGGTACATTGGAGCAAAAAATAGAGGATGTCGGATTGATCCATTCCTTGACACAATCCGCAGGGGCCATTTCACTTCATATTCCATGGGACGTTCCAGAAGATGTCCAAAAAATCAAGGCGTTGGCCAAGTCCCTTGGACTCAAATTCGATGCTATGAACTCCAACACCTTTCAAAATCAGCACGATCAAGAACATTCCTATAAATTCGGTTCGCTTTGCAGTACCGATGAAAAGGCACGGCAACAAGCTGTTCAGCACAATATTGATGTCATCCGCTTGGGAGAGAAACTAGGTTCCAAAAGCCTAACGGTATGGTTGGCGGATGGTTCCAGTTTTCCTGGACAGAACAATTTCCAGACTGTACTTAAAAATACACAGGATAGCTTACAGATAATCTACAAGACCCTACCCGAAGATTGGAAGCTTTTTATTGAATACAAACCTTATGAACCCAATTTTTATAGCACGGTGATCCAGGATTGGGGCACCTCCTTTATGTTGGCCAACGAATGTGGACCAAAAGCCTATACCTTAGTGGATTTGGGGCACCATTTGCCCAACACCAACATAGAACAGATTGTTGCCACTCTTATGATGAAAGGTAAATTGGGTGGTTTTCATTTTAACGACAGTAAATATGGGGATGATGACCTTACTGTAGGAAGCATCAAACCATATACATTGTTTTTGATTTTCAACGAACTGGTCCACGGCATGGAGAACAATCCGCAAAACCCTTACCCAGCCTGGATGATCGATGCCAGTCATAATCTAAAAGATCCCTTGGAGGATTTGATGCAATCGCTGGAAGCCATCCGATCTTCGTATACGAAAGCACTTTTAATAGATCAAAAGGCCCTTCGTGAAGCGCAAAATAAGCACGATGTGACCTTGTGCCAAGAAATTTTACAGGATGCTTACCTGACCGATGTAAGACCATTATTGGAACGTGCCAGGATTTCCAAGGGAGGAGCTTTGCACCCCTTGGACACGTACCGACATTTAAATATCCGCAAAAAATTAGTGGAGCAAAGGGGTAAACATTCAATGGCTACGGGACTATAATACAAATACTATGGCAACAGAGGTAATTGCGGTTTTCGATATTGGAAAGACCAATAAAAAGTTCTTCCTTTTTGATTTGGATTTCAAGGAGGTGCATCGCGATTATACCTATTTACAACCCATCAAAGATGAGGATGGTCATCCTACAGAAAACCTCACCGAACTTCAAAACTGGATAAAGAACAGCTTTCATGATATTCTAAAATCCAAAGATTACAAAGTAAAAGCGGTCAATTTTTCATCTTACGGAGCTAGCTTGGTTCACTTGGACGACATGGGCAACGTGATTACTCCATTGTACAATTACACCAAGCCCATTTCGGAAGAAGTCATTGCTAAATTCTACGGAGAATACGGGCCCGAGATTGAATTCTGCAGGGAAACCGGAACAACCAGAGAGGGGATGCTTAACTCTGGAATACAACTCTACTGGCTTAAAAAGGAAAAACCGGAAGTTTTCTCGAACATCAAGTATTCGCTGCACCTACCGCAATATCTAAGCTATTTGTTTACGGGAATCCCCGTTAGTGAATACACCAGCATTGGTTGCCATACCGCCCTCTGGAACTACGAAAAACAGGATTACCACAACTGGGTCTACCAAGAGGAAATACATAAGGTATTGCCTTCCATTGTGGATACGGGAACCAGCATCAACACCAATCTTCTGGGACATCAAATAAAAGTCGGAGTTGGTATTCACGATAGTTCTTCGGCGCTTTTACCCTACATCCGAAGTATTGACAAAAAATTCCTGTTGCTTTCTACAGGAACATGGAGTATAGCGCTGAACCCTTTTTCCAAAGAGCTTTTGACAGATAAAGACACAAGTTCCAATTGCATCAACTATATGCGCATCAATGGGGAATCTGTGAAAGCCGCTCGTTTGTTCCTGGGGAATGAGTACGACGAAAAAATTAAGGAACTGGCCAAACTTTTCAATGTGTCCGAAGACCACCACGAGTCCGTAGGTTTTAATCCTGAGTTGTATCAAAAACTAAAGTGCAATTTCACCCACACGTTTAAATGGACAAGTATTGATGTGAAATTGCCAAATACCCTCACCCCCATGAATTTCGACTCTTATGAAGAAGCCTACCACCAATTGATGATGGAATTGGTGGAATTGCAAGTGGACCGTATAAAAAGAGCTATTGGTAATGATGAAATCAACCAATTGTACATTGATGGTGGCTTTGCCAATAATGAAATTTTTGTGGAATTGCTGGCCCATGGTTTTGATAACATGAAGGTGAAGACCACCGATGCATCTTTAGGTTCAGCACTCGGAGCGGCCATTGTCATTTCCAACGTGGAATTGGACCAAAAGTTCCTCAAAAATAACTACGCCTTAAAAAAGCACAGACCCTTATTTACCAATTGATATGGACCAAAGTTTTGATACCCGTTATCCTTCCGTTGATGATCTGAGGGAGAAAGCAAAAAAAAGAATCCCGCGATTTGCCTTTGAATATTTGGATGGCGGTTGCAACGAAGACATCAATATTCAAAGGAACACTTCCGAAATAAGGGACATCACCCTAAAACCAACTTACATCAAGGATTTTAAGGGTTCCAGTATAAAAACAACATTGTTTGGAGAAGAATACGATGCGCCATTTGGTGTCGCACCTGTAGGTCTTCAAGGGCTGATGTGGCCCAACTCCCCCGAAATTCTGGCCAAAGCGGCCAACAAGCACAATGTGCCCTTTATTTTGAGCACGGTGACCACCATGAACATAGAACGAGCAAGCGAACTTACCGAAGGTAAAGCCTGGTTTCAACTTTATAATCCAGTGGAAGATACTGTAAGAAATGATATTTTGGATAGGGCGGCCGCTGCAGGCTGCCCTGTTTTGGTACTGCTGTGCGATGTGCCCACTTTTGGATACCGACCAAGGGATTTTAAAAACGGCTTGGCCTTGCCCCCAAAAATGACAATGGCGAACATCCTGCAAATTTTGGGCAAACCAAATTGGGCATTTCAAACCCTAAAACACGGTATTCCAACTTTTGAAACCCTAAAACCATACACCCCGGAAGGTCTCAACCTAAAGCAACTGGGCAAGTTCATGGACAAAACCTTTTCGGGGCGTTTGAACGAGGAACGCATCAAACCGATCCGTGATAAATGGAAAGGAAAGTTAGTCCTAAAAGGTGTGGCATCCGAAGAAGACACCGAACAGGCCATTAGACTGGGATTCGATGGCATCATTGTTTCCAATCACGGAGGTAGACAATTGGATGCGGGGGAATCCACCATTGCTCCATTGACCCGTATTGCTGAAAAATACAAAGATCAAATCACCATTATGATGGACAGTGGTATGCGCTCTGGTCCAGATATGGCACGTTCCCTCGCACGGGGAGCCGAATTTACCTTTATGGGGCGCTCCTTTATGTACGGTACCGCTGCCATGGGCAATAAGGGAGGAGATCATACCATGACCATCCTTAAAGTACAGTTACAACAAATCATGGACCAATTGTGCTGCGAGAACATCCAAGACTTGCACAAGCACTTGATCTAACAAACCGGCACACTAAAATTTAACGATACAAACCTAACTACATGAGCCAATACAATATTGACGAAGAAATTGAGGAAATAGCAGGTGGCGAATTCGAAAGAGAACCCGTGCCCCAATCCAAATTAAAAAGTTGGAAAAGTTTTTTGGGCATGTACGCCGGAGAACATGCGGCAGGTACGGAATTTGTTATTGGCCCACTTTTTTTGACCACGGGAGTCAGTGCCTTTGATTTGATCATCGGGCTTCTTTTGGGAAACCTTTTGGCAGTGTTGAGCTGGCGTTTTCTTACGGCTGAAATTGCCGTCAAGTACAGGCTTACGCTGTATTATCAATTGGAAAAAATAGTGGGCAAAAAATTGGTCATAGGCTATAATCTCGCCAATGGTATTTTGTTTTGTTTCCTGGCCGGGGCCATGATTACCGTATCGGCTACAGCAGTCGGTATTCCCTTTAATATGGAAATGCCCAAATTGACCGATACCATGCCCAATGGAATTACTTGGGTGATCATCGTATTGGCTATCGGAGCTGTTATCTCCTTGATTGCAGCAAAGGGTTATGAGACCGTTTCCAAAGCAGCCAACTATATGTCACCGATAATTGTTCTGGCATTTTTAGCGAGTGGAATTGTTGCACTTCGCGACCTTGATGTAAACAGTTTCTCCGATTTTTGGAACATTTGGGGAGAAGGCGGCGAACCTTTTCCTGGACAGATCAAGTATACGTTTTGGCATGTGATGATCTGGTCTTGGTTCGCCAATGCCGCTATGCACGTAGGGATGTCCGATCTCTCCGTGTTCCGATTCGCCAAAAAGGCCAGTGCTGGATGGACCACGGCCGCGGGAATGTACGTGGGCCACTATATGGCTTGGATTGCGGCTGCCTTGCTTTATGCGGTGTACCTAAAATCACCTGAGGCACAAGCAGCTTTGTCCGGTGGAAGTGCCCCCAATGTTGCTCCAGGTCCACTAGCTTACAACGCATTGGGAATATTCGGTGCCATTGCCGTGGTTTTGGCTGGTTGGACAACGGCCAACCCCACCATCTACCGTGCAGGATTGGCGTTTCAGGCCATTATTCCAAAAACCTCAACATTTTGGGTAACCATTATTGCAGGCAGTGTCGCCACCTTGGCGGGATTATTCCCTGCCTTTGCCATGAAGCTATTGGATTTTGTAGCACTGTACGGTTTCATTTTGGCACCTATGGGAGCTATTATCGTATTTGAGCATTTTTATGGTAAAAAGGCCAATATCATATTGGATTATGCGGAAAAAAAGAACGTGACATTCAACCGAGCGGTGTTTTGGTCATGGGCCATCAGTTTTGGGATGTGCTATTTTGTCTCGGTCACATTTGATATATTCCTTTCATTTATGACATTGCCCGCATGGTTACTGTGTGGCTTGTTATATCTATTAATGGCGAAAAAAGGGTCGGCACAAAACTGAAAAACAGTTTTGCAACAGCAAAAAATGATCCGTTGTTTTTTAGTGTATCAGGACGTATTTTACCTTAATGGTATATTAAAGAATTCTATGAAAACTTTTAGACCAAAAAGAACGGAAAGCCATTCTTTTAAATTTTAGAATGGCCTTCGCTTTATTGAGAACCGATAGTTAAGTAGGTTGCCAATATTAATGAATTGGAGGTTTTAATTCCAGCCACCGCCTAAGGCGCGGTACATATTTACCTGGGCCAACAACTGATCTTTTTTGGTCTCAACAAGCTCCATGCAGGATTCCAAGGCCTCTCGTTGTGCCAAAAGCACTTCGATATATTCCACCCTTGCGGATTGGAACAAGCGAGTAGATAGGTCTATGGATTCCGTCAATGCCTGTACTTGACCATCCTTTAATTCATAGCTCTTTTTTAAGTTATTGATGTTGAACAACTGGTTGGCCACTTCGATGTAAGCATTCAAAATGGCCTTTTCATATTCATAAACCGCTTGCAACTGTCGGTCCGTAGCATTCTTATATTGTGCCTTAATGGCATTCCTGTTAATCAATGGAGCCACCATATCACCAATAGCTGAATACAAAACAGATTCTGGCGTGGTCGTCAGGTATTTGGTATCGAACGCTTCCAGTCCCAGACCTGCTTTTATCGTAAACTGTGGATAAAAATTGGCTTTGGCCGCTTTCGAATCCAACTTGGCCGCTTGCAATTCAAATTCAGCGCTGCGCACATCGGGACGGTTCTGTAACAATTGCGAAGGTATTCCTGCGTAAATCGTATCAATCGGTGTATCGATAAAATTATCGGATGCCCGTTGAATATGTTGAGGCGTTCTACCAATCAAAAAGTTCAATCGGTTCTCCATCTCCACGATTTCCTGTTGGATTTCGTATTTATGGCTTTGGTTTTTCATGACTTCAGCCTGAAACCGCTTCACGGCCAATTCCGTGGCACGGGCAGCCTGCTTTTGCAGTTTTACCATGCGCAGTGCATTCTGCTGAATCTCCAGATTCTGGTCAATAATGGCCATTTGATTGTCCAAGGCCATCAACTCATAATACGAATCAGCTATCTCCGCTACCAAATTGGTCACCATGAAGTTTTTACCCTCCACACTGGACAAGTATTCAAAAACCGCTGCTTTCTTCTCATTGCGAAGCTTTTTCCAAACATCAAGCTCCCAAGTGGCGAAGGCCCCGACCATATAGTTGGGCAGGGGCTCATGGAACTCTTCGCCTTCCTTTACTTCGAGGTTCTTTTCCACAGCTCCGTTTCGGGTGTACTCTCCCACTTTTTCAACCTCTGCACCTGCCTGAAGGTTGACAAAGGGCAAATACTCCCCTTTCTTGGCCTGAATCCTATTTTTGGCCATATCCACTTGCTGCAACATGATGTTCAGCTCTTGGTTTTTTACCAAAGCCGAATCAATCAAGGCAATGAGATTAGGGTCTTTAAAGAATTCCTTCCATTCCACCAATCCCGTATTTACCGTATCGGCTGATTGGTTTTGATAGTTGTCTGGGACCGCTACGTTCTCGTCCCTAATCTCACGGGTGGGCACACAAGAATAAAGGACCACCATCGCTATCATTCCGACTAAAAGTGATTTTCTATGCTTCATCTTGGTCACCATTTTTCTTTTTCTTTCCATTTCTTGTGGTCATTTTTTTCAAAAGTTTATTCCCTTCCTTCAAACGAGTGCGCAATCTGCTCTCGCTGTTATCATTCTTAAAGAATTCCTCCGAAATCGGCTCATCATGCTCATCCTTGATCAGACTCTTGCCATCTGCCATTTTAGCAAATAGGAAGTACAGACCAGGAATCAGAAAGACACCGAAAATGGTTCCGATAAGCATCCCTCCTAAGGCCGAACCACCAATGGTACGGTTTCCTATGGCTCCTGCACCAGTAGCCACCACCAATGGTATCAAACCAGCGATAAAGGCAAAAGAGGTCATCAAAATTGGCCTAAAACGTTGTTTGGAAGCTTCGATGGCCGCTTCGAGAATGGTTGAGCCCTGTCGGTGTTTCTGGACGGCGAACTCAACAATCAATACGGCGTTCTTACCTAATAGCCCCACCAACATGATCATACCTATCTGGGCATACACATCATTGGACAATCCCATGAGCTTGAGCAGAAAGAATGAACCAAACACCCCCACCGGAAGTGATAGAATAACCGCCAATGGCAGTAAGAAACTCTCGTACTGGGCCGCCAATACCAAATACACGAATATGAGCACCACAATGAATATATAAATGGACTCATTTCCTCGTTGGGCTTCGTCATAGGAAAGACCTTCCCACGCTATATCGTATCCTCTTGGTAAATTTTGCGCTGCAACTTCGCGGATAGCATCAATGGCATCGCCGCTGGTATACCCTTTGGCGGGCAATCCACGGATGGCTGCCGAATTATACAGGTTATAGCGCGTTACCTCGTTTGGTCCCAAACGTTTCTCCATGGTCATAAATGAGGAATAGGGTACCATTTCCCCCTCTTCATTCTTAACAAAGAGCTTTTCCAAATCAGATGGCATACCACGATATTCGGGAGCGGCTTGGGTGTACACTTTGAAGAATCGTCCGAACCGGATGAAACCCTGCTCATAGGTACTACCAATCAAAATGTTCAGGTTCTCCATGGCTTTTCCTATGGAAACCCCTTTTTGCATGGCGGCCTTATTGTTGATTTTCAACTCGTACTGCGGATAATTGGCAGCATAGAACGTAAACAAACCAGCCAACTCCTTACGCTCGCGCAAGGCATCCATAAACTCATTATTGATTCTTTCGAACTCATGGTAATCCGTGCTATTGGTCTTATCCAACAAACGCATCGCAAAACCACCTGATGAACCAAAACCTGGAACCGCCGGGGGCTCAAAATATTCGATAACCGCACCAAGATCCTTGGTCTCTTCTTCCAGTTCTTCCATAATGTCGTGCACGGAATGTTCCCGTTCTGACCATGGTTTTAGGTTGATGAGACAGGTACCTGCATTGGATCCACGACCTTCGGTCATGATTTCATATCCCGCTAATGATGAAACGGATTCAACTCCTTCGGTCTCCTCGCAAATGGCCTGAAGTTTTCTGGCCACCTCGTTGGTCCGTTCCAAAGTAGCTCCTGGAGGTGTCTGGATAATGGCGTATATCATCCCTTGGTCTTCATTGGGGATAAATCCGGCAGGCAATACTTGGTTTGTAAAGAAAATACCCGCGCAGAAAGCCAGTAACACTCCAAAAGTGACAACTCTACGATTTACAATCTTGTTCAATACCCCAACATATCGTCCCGTAAGCTTTTCAAACTTACCATTGAACCAATCAATGAATCGGTTTACAGGCGATTTTCGTCTCGGTTTACCATGGGTGTTTTTCAGCATCATGGCACAGAGAACCGGTGTCAATGTAAGAGCTACAATGGCGGATATCACAATAGATCCCGCCATGGTAATCGAGAACTGTCGGTAGAATACCCCAACGGGTCCAGTCATAAACGAAATAGGGATAAACACTGAGGTCATTACCAAGGTAATGGCAATAATGGCCCCGCCGATTTCTCCCAATACTTCGTAGGATGCTTTGTAGGGTGTAAGGTTCTCCTCTTCCATCTTCACGTGAACGGCCTCCACAACCACAATGGCGTTATCCACCACAATACCAATGGCCAATACCAGGGCAAAAAGCGTTATCAGATTGATGGACAGTCCAAAGAGCTGCATGACGAAGAATGTCCCGATCAACGATACGGGAACTGCAATGATGGGGATTAAAGTAGAACGCCAATCCCCTAAAAAGAGGAATACCACGATAGCAACCAAAATAAAAGCGTCACGAAGTGTATGCAGTACTTGATCTATGGATGCATCCAAGAAGTTGGATACGTCATAACTGATTTTATAATCAATTCCGGGAGGCATATCGGCCTCAAGTTCATTCAGTTTTTCTTTAACAGATTTGATTACATCGCTACCGTTACTGCCAAAAGTCTGTTTTAATACAATGGATGCCGATGGGTCTCCATCTAGATTGGAATAAATATCGAAGAACTCACTACCCAATTCAACCTCGGCAACATCGCCAAGTGTAAGGATTTCCCCATCATCATTGGCTTTGATAATGATATCCTTGTATTGTTGGGGTTCGTTGTATCGGTTCTGATAGACCAGTACATATTCCAGGGATTGCGCCTTTTTTCCTGAGCTTCGCCCTAAACGTCCAGGTCTGGCAAGAATACTTTGCTCTTCCATGGACTCCAAGATCTCTTCTGCGGAAACGTTATAGGCGCGCATTCGGTCTGGCTTGAGCCATACACGCATGGCAAACTTACGGCTACCCAAGATCTTGGCACTTGCAATACCGTTGATACGCTGGATTTCAGGTATCATTTTAGTGTATGCGTAGTTGTACAGGAATTTTTCATCGTTGTTCTTGGCGTCACTGTACAGGTTTACGTACATCAACATACTGGGTTGCACGGGGGTAATCACAACTCCTTCCCGCTGCACCAGCTCGGGCAACAAGGGCATTACTTGATCCACCCGTGTTTTTACCCTAACCACGGCTTGGTTGGGGTCGGTCCCAGGGTCAAAGATTACACGTAAGGTTCCTTCCCCTGCACTTGTGGCATCAGAAGCGATGTATCGCATGCCCTGTACCCCGTTGATGGAGGTTTCCAAAGGAATCAGAGTCGAGTTCACCAACACATCCGCACTTGAACCTGGGTAGGCAATGAATATATTAACAGTGGTAGGCGCGATTTGCGGGAACTGCGATATGGGCAGTTGTTTTATGGCCAACAGTCCTGTAAATACAATTATGACCGAGACCACAATAGCCAACACAGGTCTGTGAATGAATTTTTTAAACATAATAACTTAAGGATTATGGGATTGTTACTCAGTGTACAAATCAAGGTGGGAGAGTACGGATTCGGGTTTTTCAAAATCGTAGTGGATTTTCTCCCCACTTTTTACCATCCGGATACCTTCCAAAAGCACTTTGTCGTTCAACGAAAGTCCTTTTTCCACCACAAATAGGTGTGGTAATTCAGCACCCACAACTATTTCCCGCTGTTGTACGGTATCATTCTTATCGAGTACAAACACAAATTTTTTGTCCAATACCTCAAAAGTTGCTTTTTGAGGGATAAGCATGGCGTTGTCCAGGGGCACTTTCATCAAAATGCTTCCTGTCTCGCCATGTCTCAAAATACCATCGGGATTGGAAAAGGTTGCCCTAAAGGCAATGTTACCCGTTTCGTGGTTGAATTCTCCTCCGATGGTCTCCACGACCCCCGACTGGTTGAACTTTTTGTTGTTGGCCATTAACAGTTCAACGACCTGTTTTTCGTTCTTTTTGGAACTGGTTATGTAATCTAGGTATTCAGCTTCTGGCACATTAAAGTACACCCACATCTTGGAGTTATCGGATAGAGTCGTTAAAAGTTCACCTTCGTCCAAAAGACTACCTTCCCTCGCTTCCAAGTGGTCCATTATTCCATCGAACGGTGCACGGATATCGGTAAAGCCTAAATGGGTCTCGGCCAAACTAACTTCTGCTTTGGCTCTATCAAACTCTGCTTTGGCCATGGCAAGTTCGTTGGCGGAAACTACATTGCCATCTGCCAATAGTTTGGTGTTCTTGTATTCTATTTCGGCCACTTCTGCCTCTGCATTGGCCTTTTGCAGGTCAGCTTGGTAGACATTGGGCATAATATGGAACATTTGCTGCCCCTTTTTTACATGTTGTCCTTCATCCACATAAATGTGCTGTAGGTATCCTTTTTCCAAGGCCCTTAGCTCAATATGCCTAATGGAATGGATTTGACACACATAGTCCTTGGTAATTGAAGTATCTTTTTGAATGGGGCTGGACACGAGATATTTGGTTTCTTCCTTGTTCTCATGTTTTTTGGAATCGCAGCTTGTGCAGCAGATTACTACAAACAAGCCGATGAAGATCGAAAATCTCCTCATAGTTTTATTGGTTTAAAAATTGATTTAGAAATGGTCAAGGGAAGTCCGAATCCACATAAAGGGACCTACCCTTGGTTAATGATTATTACCCAAAGGGTTGTAGGGGTTTTCGCGACAAGCGGCTGCTTCGAACGCAAAAGGAAAATTCTAAATTCGGAATACCTGAAACCTAACGTGCTTCTTTATTGATGAAGCGGACTTGGGTATAGAAAACCCACGATTTGTGTTAGATTCCAAAAACAATTGCCCCCAAGAGGCGGCAAAAAAATGGGCAGTTAAAAAACTGCCATACGCTGAGGAAAAATTATGTGATGTTGCTTCTTCCTCGCGCTCTTCTTGTTCTTCAATGTCGATTTCTACACAATGTCTTTTTTCAAGACCTAATTGTAATGCATTGAATACAGCAGAGGAATGTTGGCCTTCTACATTTTGAAGATAGCAAGCATTATCCGTAACCGGTGTTTCTTGCAAATTTGCTTGCAAGTTGATGAATCCTCCCAGCAAAACAATGCACAGAGGAAACAAATATTTTGCAAAAGCCTTTTTCATTTGGGGAACAAAACTAGGTTACGTTATCATTACACACAAATATTTTATTGAAAATAGCGCTGTAACAAGTTTTCAAGTTATATTTTATGATTCCTTTAAGGATTTACAATAGTTTTAAAGTTTGGGGTGCCTTTAGTTCTTTGCACTTTCTTAATTCTTCGAATATTTCGTGAAACCAATCTGCTAACCTATCTCCCTCTGACATTTTGGGAGGAAACAAAAATTTTATTTGATAGAGTAGGATGTTCTATTCTCGTAAGCTTATATCTATTGCAATAATAAACCGAAGCATTATCCTTAGAAAAATCATTCTGTGGCTCTGGTGGACTATCCATTTCATCCACATAGATTCTAAAATCCAACCCGCTTTTATAGTTTTTCAAAAACCTTATTAAGCTATCTTTCTGTGGTTTTGTCAGGAAATTGTATTGTTTGACACCATTTTTTTTCAACCAATAGTTGGCGATATGGATGTTTACAATGCCTGTTTCATCACTAATTCTATAGAAGTTAATTTTAGGGAATTTGGACATCAGCATATCCGCCCACCTAAATTTTGGCATTAACACACCTTGCAACCCTTTTGGAATATCCTTGTTTTGCAGCCAATAACATCGTTGCCTAATTTGTTACAAAAAGATGCACTTGGCATAAAAGACATGATGGCTAAAGAATGTAACCATAATTCACGAGACAAGTATAAAAACAATCATTATTCATGGAAAGTAATCGTTTTTCATATTATGTTTGTAATTGAATTTCATAAAAATCAATTATGAGTAATCATTTTTCACGAAAAGTAACCGTTTTTCATGGTCGAACCCTACCGGAAGAAGGTTTCTTGGCCGGTTATTCCCTGTTGATTTCAGAAATAAAAAGCAAGCTCGGTATAATGGTCCCCTTGCCTGATACTTTATCCATTGCAACGGAAAAACACCAACGCTACAATACAAACCAATGGCAGGTATTTACCATTAGGTACAAACCTAAGGATGACCTCAAAAGTCATTTGGCCTTTGCGCTAAAATATGAACCTTTGGATCTCTACATCCTGAAAAAATTCTTCGAACTTACCGGGGAAGTGATCATATTAAAAATGTTGGAAGAGGAGCCCACTGGACAATACACCAGAAGGGCCTGGTTTTTATATGAATGGTTGACGGGGAAGACGCTTGAAGTACCTGGTCTAAAAACAGGTAATTATGTGGAAGTTGTTGATTCTTCTCTACAATTTACCGGTCCATCTGAAAATTCCACCCGGCACAGGGTCAAAAACAATTTGCCCGGGGTTCCCGGTTTCTGTCCCATGATACGAAAGACAGAGAAACTGGAACAGTATATTAAAAAAAATCTGTCGGATGCCGTTGAAAAGGGTTTGGGAAAAAGGGACAAGGACCTGATACGGAGAACCGCTGCTTTTTTATTGCTCAAGGATTCCAAAGCATCCTTCGCCATTGAAGGGGAGTACCCTCCGAACATGCGGGCAAGGAACTGGGGGAAGGCCATAGGCCAATCCGGAAAAGTGCCCCTTACTGTTGAAGAGATTGAAAGGCTACAGCACATTGTGATTGGAAGCAAAAAACTAAAGTATATGGGCATACGCAAAGGGGAAGGCTTTATCGGGGAACACGATAGGGACACACTGGCTCCCATGCCCGACCATATATCGGCCAGTGCCAAAGACTTACCTTTACTGATGCAAGGATTGCTGGAGACCAATGCCCTTTTACAACAGGGGCAATATAACCCTGTTTTGGCTGCGGCCACGATAGCTTTCGGTTTTGTATTTATCCACCCCTTATCCGATGGCAATGGAAGGATCCACCGGTATATCATACACCATTTGCTCACGCGGATGGGCTACACCAAAAGGGGGATGATTTTTCCCATATCCTCCGCCATTTTGGAAAGGATAGATGCATATCAGGATGTTTTGGAGCATTTTTCTTCCCCAAGGGTTGATTTGGTCCAATGGGAGGAAGCACCGGACCACAATGTTAAGATCCTTAATGAGACCATAGATCTGTACCAATATTTTGATTTGACCAGGCAAGCGGAATTCCTATACGAGTGTGTGGAAGAAACCATTGAAAGGATCATACCAGAAGAATTGGACTACCTTGAAAAATATGACCGACTGACCCAATTTATCAATGCCCGCGTAACCTTGCCTGATACAAAAGTGGATTTGTTAATCAAATTCCTTGACCAGAACAACGGCAAATTGTCAAAGAAAAAAAGGGACAAGGAATTTGAGGAATTGACCCATAATGAAGTACTTGAAATAGAGGATGCGTTCCAAAATATTTTTATGTAAACCTTTCAATTCGCCTTTGGTGCAATTGCAAACAAGCACATTTTGACCCTTTATAATTTATGGGAATAAAAAAAGAGTCCGGTTTCCCGAACCCTTTTAATATTATCCATCCTGAGGACTAACCCCTTCAGATCTTCAAAAGTCGATTTGTGGACACTGAGGTCGGAATATCTTCCCTCAAATCTGATACGGGCGTAAATGGGAATCCGTCCATCCTTTTTTTTGGCTGATTTTTTTAGCCAAAAAACTGATAATGATTGAATTAGAGCTGTTCATGTGTTTTCGCTTTAAGTGGAACAATCCGTTGAGCGAAAGTCAAATCACACGAAAATCATATCGGGAAGTACAAGTTAATGAATTTACCCCGACAAAAATAGGACATCCTCACCCTTGATTTCAGACCAAAACAAAAAAAGCCATAAAATATTAATTTTCTGGCTTTCAATTTATTATGGTTTTCATTGTTGCCAATAAAACCATGGTTGTCGGGGTGGCAGACTTAGCAATAACCCCACAAAACACTGTTATTCAATTATTTATATGCATTTATCAAATTTTGCACACCTGATTGCACAACAACACCAAAAAAGAGCTTTTGAAATAAGATTTGCGCTCATTTCATAATATAAAATTATAAAAAGAATCAATAGGAATTTATTAACCTCCAAGAACACTACTCAACCTGAACATCGGCAAATATATGGATACCAATATGACCCCTACAAAAAAACCGATCAACACAATGATCACAGGTTCCATTATAGTGGACAACATTTTGGACTTTTGCTGCAGTTCGATGACATATTGCTCGTTCAATTTTCTAAAAATATACTCGGTCTGATTGGTCTCCTCGGCCACTTTTACCAATGAGATGTACACTTCATTTTCATGATAAACCAATTGGTGAAGGGTAAGCTGCAGGTTTAACTTTGGCAAAAAGTTCTGTTTTTGCCAAAGTTTAATACTTTTGGACAGAGAGGCTATGGGATAGTGATTCTCCGACTTGATTCCCTGCTTTGATAAAGTTCTAAGCCCTTTGGGGAATATTATTTTCCGAACTTTGCCGAACAAAAAGTAATATGGCGACCATCCAATACATATCGGACCTTCATTTGGAATTTCCTGAGAACAAATACTTTATTCAGGACAATCCCATCCAACCTCAAACGGATACCCTGGTCATGGCAGGGGACATTGTGTTGTTTTCCACATTGGGTAAATTTGATTGGTTTTTCGATGACCTATCCCGCAAGTTCCAACAAGTATATTGGATTCCAGGAAACCATGAATATTATCGGTCGGATATTAGACATAGGACGGGCTCCTTTAAAGAAAGGATAAGGGATAACATCTTTTTGGTGAACAATCAAACCATCGAAGTCCAGGAGGTGGAATTGATTTTTACCACGCTTTGGACCCAACTCTCCGATAAAAACCAAGGACATATCACCGGAATGCTTTCTGATTTCAGGGCCATCCATAACAATGGGGAATTGCTGTCCCCTTCCGATTATAATGCCCTACATCAAGAAAGCCTCTTCTTTTTGGAGCAAAACCTGAATAAGAGTTCCAAAAAAAAGGTGGTGGTCACCCACCATGTCCCCACTTTTTACCAGTATCCCAAAAAATACCAAGGTGATCCCTTGAACGAGGCTTTTGCCGTGGAACTGGACGACCTGATGAAAAGATGTTGCCCAAATTATTGGATCTATGGGCACCACCATTCCAATATAGCCCCTTTCCAAATGGGAGACACCACGCTTGTGACCAACCAATTGGGCTATGTACGGATGGGTGAACACCTTCAATTTTCCTTCGATGCCATAATTGAACTTTAAGAACACTATTGTATCAATTACATGGCTGTACTTGTTCACATACTTAGTGAATCAGATGGCTACATCCATCTTTGTAAATTTTATCAACTGGAACCCCTTCTTGTTATACATAAAAAGAAAAACAGATTTCTATCCTAATACAAAACCTTCTTCAGGGCTTCAATCAATTCATTGTATTTGGTAGGATTGGCCTCTTTTAACTTTTTCAGGTTCTCCAATTTCCATTTAACGGCAGGAAATTCTTCAAAATCATAGATTTCCCAATTGGGTTCAAGACCTATTACACTCATTAAAAATGTTTTGTCTTCTTCGGTTAGGCTCTCGTTTACTGTCTTTATAAGTTCAACCCGTGTCTTTTCAAAATCTTCGTAAGAAAAAGGAACAGCACTCATTCCGTCAAAATGGTTTTCCATAGCATGGCGCTGGTCCGTAAGTATTCTATGGACTTTCCAAATTAAATTGGATAATTTTTGGGCATTATTTTTCCCTATCAATACACCCCGTCCATTTGCGGGGGGCGATATTGAAGGAAAAAATAATGGTTATGAGGCGTGCTTGTACACGTTGACGTACGGTGTCCCCCGATGAACGACGGCGAATGCCCGTGAGACGAGCTTGTTGCGGACGATGTTCACAGTGCTCATCTTGTTCTTCCCGGACGCGATTCTCTTGTCATAATATCCCTTTATTTCCGCATCGTGCCTTATCGACGACAGCGCACACATATTCAAAAGGCTCTTGATGTTCTTGTTGGCCATCTGGCTCACTCTGGACTTTCCCCTGATGCTGCTGCCCGATTGGTGCGGGTAAGGTGCTATCCCACAATAGGCCGCGAACTGTCTTGCACTCTTGAACTTGGTGAACCCCTCGGTGTACACCAACAGGAGCATTGCCGCCTGTTTCCCGATGCATTTGATGCTCATCAAGAGGGAGAAGATGCGGTCAAGTTCCCTGTCAGATTTGATGTTGGCCTCCATTTCGAGATCCAGGGCATCTATATGCACGGTCAGCTCTCTTATCATCTTTTCCTGGACCTTGAACAACAGTTTGAAGTCCTTTTGGCCAAGTACCTTTTTTTGTTCCTTGATACTGGCCTTGTAGCCCGCCCGTTGTCTTATGAGCCTTTCCCTTAGGGAGAGCAGTTTTTTCAATGTCCTGATGGTCCTTGAGGGGGACTTGAACAATGTGACCTCGTCCCTGAGCCTGTAACCGTACAGTGCAATCCTTGCGGCATCTACCCTGTCGTCCTTTCCACGGACTATCCCGAGCGATCTCTTGATCTCAAGACCGGACACTATGGAATAGGGAATCCCCTCCTTGGAAAGGTGCTCCGAGAGCCTCTCCGAGTACAGTCCCGTGTGCTCAAAGATGAACAGTATATGATCTTTGGAATGTGGGCTGTTGGCATAAGCCCATTTGACAAGTTTGGCGAACCCTTTTTCCGAGTTCTCAAAGACAGTACTTTGCCTGTTGGAGTGGATGTGGGCATCCAATGTCAATTTGCTGACATCGATGCCGATGGTCTCTTTGATTTCCATAACTTTATGATGTTTTAAAATGGTTACGTTGACTAAAACCTTTAACAGGAGGTTCCTAAAATTCTATATGGTCCTTGTAACCGTGTTAAGAGAGAATGGGGACTAATACTTACCATGGGCCATAAACCCTGATTTGGGCCGAGTTCACCCCATTCTCTTTTTGATTACTACCAAAGTTATCCATAAAATAAAGGACAAAGATTTAGTGCGATGACCAACTATTAGGAATCAACAATGACGGTTCTTAAATGGAAATCTAATCTAAAGGTATTTGGGACGCTTGCAGCACTTCACTGCGTTCCGTTTGCCCTTTATTTAGATTGTAATTATTGTAGTGATTTCTGCTGAATCTAGTTCCATATTAGGCCCTCTGTATTTAGAGAATTGTAGATATCTCGATCTTTAGGACAGGATTTCTACAAAACTAATATAATTATCAAGCTGCTCTTTTAAATAGATCAATGGGTCTTTCATAGTCGATGGACTGGTGTCTTCTTTCATCGTTGTAATAATCAAAGTACTCTGCCAATAACAGATAAAGGTCGATATAAAAAATATTCTCCAAAAACTAACTGGATCTTTGAACAATACTTTTCCAACCAGTACAGTTTCTACAGCACCAATTCCCGTTCAGACTGCACACGCTGTTCCAATGAGTGAATTTTGGGTGGATTTAATTAAATGTCATTGTTAGGTATAGTCATTTTATGTGCTTTCTGTATAAAAAATAACCAATTAAAATCTTTTCTTATTTTAATTTCGTTATGAATGCTTTTTATGCTACTTGCTATACTTACTGGATTGACTGGAATTGATAAAGGAACATTCCCTAAGATTCCTAAAATTGAAGTCATTTTTAGATTTGGTTTTTTTCTATCGATGAAGTCAAATTTCGCTTCATTTATGAATTTGTTTAAATCAGACTGAAATTTGTCTGCATCCTTAGATTTTAGAAAAGCTGTCGTCCAATCAAATATTTTTGTTCTGAAGTCTTTAAGAAATTCTGATTTTCTCAAAATGATAATTTCGTCCCAAGTCAAACCTCCAAAATCTATAAGATTAATTTTTTCTATTTCCCTAATGATATCGCCTTTGTCAAGCCTCTTGTGATGTTGATAGGTACATCTAAATGCTTGTTCATGAATTTCAGAAAACAATGCTGAAAAATCTTTAGAAATTTCTACAGCATAAGATAAAAGTTGGAAATCATAGGAAATTCCACCAATGTATCCTTGTAACTCTTTATATTCATATCTAGTTAATTCAGATATAGAACTTTTTCCAACTTTTTTCAAATAATAATCACAAACAAAATTAATGTAGGCAGTTGAGTTTTCTCCCCCCCACATTGAATCTTCGTGCTTAGGAAAAGTTAATTTGTTATTATCCTCACTTACAAAATCTTTTATTGAAAGTAATATTTTTTTAAGGTCACTCTTGTTCTTTACTTCTTCCTTGGATGCACCATTTAAAAAATGAAGTTCATCAAAACCATATTTTTCACTACCATCAGCAATAACTAAGTTATCAAATAAAATTGCATTTCTTTTCAAGAAGAAGCTAGGGTTTTCTGAATAATATTCAGAGTAAAGGAATTGACTTTCTATTGTATAAATCCCGTACTTCATTATTTCTTGAATATACCTAATTTGTTCATTTGTATAACATTATTGAACATTTACACCTCATTTGGGTGGGTATGCCCAAGTTTCATAATTTTTAATTTGGTCTAGCTGCCATATTTTATTTGAACTTTAACTTTGTTTTGTGCTGAGTTTCAATAAATATCTTGCAACCCTCCCTAAATTTGAAAGTAGAAGATATCCCACCAACAAATTGACCCCTGAAACAAACCATCTGAAATAGTCATAATACTCTGAAAGTCCTGGAGCCTCAAACGGACTTAAACCAGAGGAGCTAATTTCCTTTTTGAAACCGAGGTAGCAATAATGAAGGAACTCTGGTAAATGGTCAAGTACCATAAACCCTGCAATAAAGATCAAAGCTATTTTGACAATTTCAAGACTTCCCAAATTTCCAAACTCTATTCTCTCATCGTCAAAACCTTTGTCCAGTTTAAGTACATCGATAACGGTATCTGATTTTTGAAGTAAAAAGATGAACAAAAGTATCATGAATGCAGCCGAACCGAAAATTATCAGAATTGGCCAAATTGCTAATTCATAAGTTAAATAGCTCACGTTGGTAGGAATAAAATTGAATACCGTCAGTAATAAAAGATAAAGGGCAAACAGTCTTATAATAATCCTGAAAAAATCTCTTTTGGTCATAGGTTGGTTAATGTTGATTGTGAGTCATTTTATTGAGCTTTTGAAAAATAACCTCTAAAGAAATAGTCAGGAAAAAAATGGTACTCCCGAGCTAGGTTCAATTTTTACTTCAATTCCGCATATATGACCTTGGTTATCATGTCAGGCTCTATATCTAACAATTCAGCAAGCCTTACTATTTCTCCCATAGTGAACTTATCGGGATGGTTCAGCTTGACCATATACCTGCCATAATTTATGCCAAGGGATTTCGCAATTCGGGTTGGATATAATTCTGCAAGTGTGTACATCTTTCGAATTTTTCCCGTCTCGAACATTGAACCTATGGAAACCAGTGCAGGGTCTTTATGATCATCTTTTTTTGTCATGGGCGTATTTGTTAACCCTAAAATGACAAGTAATTCATTTATAGTACTGTAAAATATACTTATAATAAGTTAATAATTACGATTAATAAATAAATGATTACATTTGGTAAGTGTTTATTAAAATTTTATGCTCGTGATTTCAAATATCGACAACAAACATCTTGAATTATTGAAGAAAGGTTGCCCTTCGACTTTTGCAGAAATCTATACAAAATACAATCGACCGATTTACTGGCTGGGAAAGAGCTTTCTCGATGATGGTTTTGTTGTGGAAACTTTGGTACAGGATGTATTCTTGAAGTTGTGGGTTAATAGGGACAGCTTGGAATCACCCAGGCACATATATTTTTTCTTGCGGTTTGTCATGAAAAGGGAGTGTATTTCATATTATACTCGCCCTAGGAACAAGTTTTTCAGGAAAGTCCATTCGTTGGAGAGTTTTGAGAATTACCAAGACTATATGGTCGGGTATGACCCTGCTGAAGACAATACCAATTTTAAACTACAGGAAGGGGAACAAGAGAAGTTCGAAAGTATCATAAGCGTCCTGCCGTTATTGGATGACAGCAAAAGACACGTAATCAATCTCTGTTTAAAATATGGCTTTCGGTATAAAGCTATTTCCAAAGCAATAGGAAAAGGCATCAATGAAACCTGTAGAGAGATCAAGGAAGCTATTGAAGATATTAAAACCATCCTTAATCAAGGAAATAAGCTCGATTTCGGTGATAACAATACAGATGAGATAAAGTTTACTGGTGAGATGACAGAAGAGCAGACAAAGGTGCTTAAAATGCGTTGTGAACTAAGATATTCCTTTTCCGAAATAGCGGATGAACTTAACATCTCCCAAAAGGAGGTGCATCAGGAATTCATGATAGCCTATAGGCTAATGGAAGCAAAACATCAATTGCAATCAGCCTAGTATGGAAAAGACAACACTAAAACTAACCCGAAAGATCCAACTTCTTATTGACCTTCCTACAAAAGAGGAGAAAAAAGAGGCCTTGGATAAACTGTACCAATGGCAGAACAGATGCTTTAGGGCAGCCAACCTAATAGTAACCCATCTTTATGTTCAGGAAATGATAAGGGAATTCTTTTATCTATCAGAGGGAGTAAAATATAAATTGGCAGATGAAAAGAAAGATAAACAAGGAATACTTAACCGTTCTAGGATCAACACAACCTATCGGGTCGTATCTGATCGTTTTAAAGGAGAAATCCCCACAAACATATTGTCCAATTTGAACCAGGCCTTGATTTCATCATTTAAAAAGAACAGACCGGAGTATTGGAACGGTGAACGTTCTTTGAAAAACTTCAGGAGGGATATGGCCTTCCCTTTTGATTTGGAGGGTATAAGTGGATTACACTATAATGAAGAGAAAAAAGCATTTTGTTTCCGTTTGTTCAGGATTCCCTTTAAAACCTACTTGGGAAAGGATTTCACTGATAAACGGACATTGTTGGAGCGGGTAGTGGAGAGCAAGACTAAGCTGTGCACATCACACATCAAGCTAAAGGATGGCAAGATTTTCTTGTTGGCAGTATTTGAAATTGAAAAGGAAAGGAATGAATTAAGACCCGAGGTTATTGCAGAGGCTTCTCTGTCCCTTGAATATCCTATTGTTGTAAAGATTGGTAAGACAAGGATTACCATTGGCACAAAGGAAGAGTTTTTATACAGAAGACTGGCGATACAATCGGCACACAGACGGGCAAAGATCGGTGCAACCTATTCCAAATCGGGTAAAGGCATCAAAAGAAAACTAAAGGCAGTTGACAGGCTTGGTCAAACGGAACGTAACTATGTCCATAACCGTTTGCATGTCTATAGTCGGAGGTTGATTGATTTTTGTGTTAAACATAGGGCAGGAACCCTCATACTTTTGAATCAGGAGGAAAAATCTGAGATTGCTAAAGAAGAGGGATTTGTATTAAGAAATTGGAGCTATTGCGATTTGATTACCAAAATAGAATACAAGGCAAAGAAAGCAGGTCTTGAATTAATTATTGATTGAATAGAATGGTCGAGGGTGCTTGTACACCCGTAAGGTGAGGTCAATGACACTCACTAAATGCTTGTGGCATATACAACGCGTGGGCTCTCTTATTTAAATAACGGATGATTACTAATTAATTGATTTCCTTTAGCCTTTCACAAGGACTTACTAATTTATCTAGATTCCTGAGGTGGTTCCCTGAGATTCCATACCATATATTCCTGTAGGACTTACGCTTTCTATCTTTAAGAAAATCACTTATTGGTTTGCCGGGGCCATTATATATCACTTCAAGGTTACCGTCAGGAAAAATATGTACAGCTATGAAATGTTCAGGTTCCTTATTGAAAGGATAGCTGAAGTTATATGCCATGCTAGCTTTGATTTGAAAAAATATAATAGCATGTGTAAGATCAAGCAATTTTGCTTGGTCAAATCCAATTTAATTTTAAGTCTATCTGAAAACTCTGATAGTTTATTCTTTAAATTGCAGATAATCTGTAATTTAAATAGATAATAATATGCCAATGATAACAACCGCAGCTTTAACAGCTTTAATTACAACTCTTGCTCATAAGGGCTTCGAAAGTGCTTTTGAAAAAGCTGGAGAAAAAATTTCTGAAGGGGCCATTAATTGGCTTAAATCCTTGCTTTATAAAGATAACAGCCCTAAAAAAGCCTTAAAGGAATTACAGGAAAATCCTGAAAAGGAAGAAAAGCAGCTAATTGTAAAATCCATAATAGAGAATTCCATTGAGGATAATGCAACCAATTTGAACTATCTAAGAGAAATTATTGAAATATTACCGGTGAACCAAAACCACATAACTAACTATAAAAATATCAATACTGGACAGATAAAAACTAGAGGCGGTGATGTGAACATAGGTGATAAATATGACAAATAAGAATATAAATCAAGGGGAGATAACTACCGAAAGCGGAGATGTACACATTGGTGATAAAATTACAAACCTAATTGATGGGCTTTCCTTGGTACTGCATGAATACAAGCAACAATTAAAGAGCATAGAACAACTTATAAATGATTTTAAACCTAGAACTGCACTAAAATTACTGGAAGAAATTGAATTAAGGATAACGGAAAACGGGATAAATGACAACTTGATTCAAAGTAAAATATTGTTCCTAAAGGCTACTTGTAAAAGTGAACTTTTTGATTATCCCATACAAGTTACTGCTAACGAATTTATTCAATCCTATCTTTTGGCTAAAGAAGACAAAAGGCTTAAGGAAAAGGCCTGTGTTGAATATCTTAATCTTGATGATGAAAAGAAATCCTTGGAACTCGTCGATGAAATTCTTAGGATTGATGAATATAATTTGAATGCCTGGTATGTTAAAATCATTACCTCTCAGAATTTGAAATCTGTTATAAGAGAGGTGCCAAAAGTGATTTTTGAAAATTATGATTTCCAGCTGAATATAGCTTATTGGGTACTTGGGGTTGCGAAAAGGGAGTTTGCCGAGGAATGGGAACGCTTAGGACTTAAAGTGAGTGTAGATGTTGAGAAATACAAAAAGCTTACATTTCAAAATAAACACGCGTGGATAGTGGCACTGGATCTATTCATCAATAAAATTTTCAATGATTTTCCGATTCGATATGTTGCTGGCAAAAACTTTGTCTTTCAAGATGAATATATAATCGATGATGCAATAAAGTTTTTAGAGAACTTTATTGCTCCCTTAGAAGAATCCGAAATTCAAGAATCAATATATCATCAAAAATTTTTTTACAACTACTTTCAATATTACAGTACGAAAGAAGGTAGGTTTCTTGATGAATTGGAAACAATCTATTCGAAACTTCCAAAGTTAAATTGGTTTTATACAATGACCTACTGTCAAGCCATTAACCATAATGGAAATTTCCAAAAATCCATTCAGGTCATTCAAGAATATGAGGATAAGGGAGGTGAAAAGATTAGTGAACTATTCCTGTTTAAGGCCTCATTACTTTTTTTATCAGGTAAAAAAGATGGGATTCCACAGGTTTTTGATGAATATTTGAATACGGTCAACATTATTGACGAGCCTGTAGGGTTTAATATTCTAAATGCTTTTTTGAATCCACTTTCGTCTTTCACTAGTGAACAAGAATTTAAAAAGATTCAGGATAGTGTCTTTAAAAAGAATTTCAAATCAGAGGACTTGAAAAATTTATTCCAAATCACATGTGAAATAAGGTACTCTAAGGATATAAATGAGCATGAGTTGTTTGATAAATTAACGAAACTGTCTAAGGTAAAGGAATTAGACCAAAACTATAAGGATTTACTCGCAGAGAATTTTAATAATATTGGACGAACGGAAGAAGCAGTTAAATTTATTGAAACCTACTTGGATAAAACGAAGGTGTCTCCTTCTCTTAGATTTTATATTGTCTTGCTCGAAAAATTACTAACCAAGAACAAGGAAAGTGGTCGGGGTATATATAAGGAGTTACTTGACCTCCTGTCCTTTTATCGTTTGAACAGTAAAGAGCCGGATGAGTATTTGTTGGGTATTGAACATAACCTTAATCTCGCGAAAAATGATTGGGAGAATTTGAAAGAGGTCGATATTATTTTGTTCCAGTCCTTTCCAAACAATGAATTATATCTGCTTTTTTACCTACTATGTCTCGAAAAACTCAATCTACTTGAAGAATTAAAAGAAGTTTCAGAAACCACACCCACTAATTTTGAAAATGTATCTGTTGGAATACAGGTGAGTAAGTTACTTCTGAGAAATAAGGTGGATAAAGAAAAGGGAGCACAGATAATGTACAACCTTGCCATAGAGCCTTCCAATACTGAGGCCAGAAAATTATTTTTTGGTATTGCTCATTTGTTCAATGCAGATTTTTTTCGGCAATTTGAATTTGTTGAAAAAGGGATGTGGGTCAAATATTCAATAAATAGTGGAGTAGTTGAGGAAGTGAAAATAACCAAGGAGACTGGTATTCAGAAGGAACTGTTAGGCAGAAAAGTTGGAGACAAATTTTCAATCGAACAACCGTTGACCGGAAATATAAATGTGATTGAAGTGTTGAATATCTATAATGATGCATTAAAGCTCAATTATGATATACAAAAGGAAGCCCAAAACCCAATGAACGATTTAGGATTTGCAGCACTTCAATTTCCTGAAAAGATTGAGGATTTTGAAGATTTTCTTGTTAAACAATTCGGCCCAAAACAAAGCCAAGAGAATGCAATTCGAGAGAAACATCTAAACGATTATTACAATTATAGAATTGGATTTACTGAAGTAAGTAGGTCCGTCTTTAATAATCCTGTTGAAGCCTATCTTGCCTTGACCTACGAACGAGACAAAAAGTTTACTACTATCCCACTATTGATTACCCCAACTATATTGGAAGAAACAGAGTTTACTCTAGATTTCACATCGCTTTTACTTTTTTATCAACTCGAACAGAATCTGGATTTTAATTTCAAAATAAAGTTCAAGATTTCATATTTGATCAAAGATTGGGTCAAATTACTACTTGTGGAAGAAAAAAGTTCCAGAGGGCCTTTTGCAAGTCTTAATATTGATACCAAGGGTATTAAAAGGTATTTGGTTCCCGAAGATTACAAAGATAATCGCATTAATTTTTTCGAAAGTATTTTGAATTGGATAGAGGAAAATTGTGTTGTGGATTTGGTGGAAGAGAAATTGGACATAGCATATCAGTTAGAGGATAATATGAATGAAGCTGATTTAACTATGAAGCTAATGGTGGACAATATGCACTTTGCCTTACGGGAAAATAATCATTTAATAACTAGTGATAGTACATTATACCTTTTTCAGGCGAAATCGAAATTGAAAAATAATATAATCAGTCCTGAAAAGTTCTTACTACATTTCCATGCAACCAAGTGCGATACCGAATTTTATAGATTTTTGTTAAAGACCAACTATATAGGTGTTGATATTAATCTTGATACATTAAAAAATGAATTCTTCGCTTTGTTGTCCGGTAATGAGAATTACTACGGCAAATGCCTCGAAAATCTCTCTTATAGTGTACACAACAATCCAGAGGTTATCAATGTTACTTCTAAATTCCTTAAAGGATTGTATCTTATGGAATCGGTCACAATCGAAAATAAGAACCTGCACTCGTTTGAGCTTTTTAAAAGTACTTTTTACTCCATGCCGGAAAGTTTGATTAGGGTTTATCGGAACACAATCGTAAGGGAATTTACACTTCTAGGGAATTATTATGATGAAGTTCTTAAAATGTTTGATAGCACCAAATCCCTTTTTAATTCAAAATAGAATGAAAATCCTAATAAATACGAGCAAATTCTATCTCTGAATACTCGTTGTGGTTTTAATAGTGTCATTAGTATTTTCCATGTGTTGGCAAATGTTAAAGTCTTGATACGGTATTCCTAAAAACGGCACATGAATTTGGAGATAGTTTTGGCATGGCCAATAGCATTTTTTCAGCTTTGGCATTTGCATTCCTTCAATTTAATGAACATATCTGATTGATTTAGATATGGAGCTAGTCGAATGTGCGGTCGTACTTCGTGAAATCAGGAATATTTTGCGCATACTGGGTTGAGAATTGCAATGCGCGCAGCAGCATTGGCTAATCAATTTTGAAATTCCACATCAATTTCTTGTAGCATTTCTTCAAGTTCTTTAAACCTATCGTCAAATCCGTCCATGAAGACTTCAGCATCCTTATTTTGATAAAGTTCTTTGGATTGAATCCAATTATCAAGTCGAGAAACGATATAATCCAGTTTTACTACTTGTAATTTAACCCCTGAAAGTGCATCAAGTGAAGTGTATCGTTTGATTATCTCTGCTTTGATGTTTTCATAAGCACTTTTAATCAATCCGAAATTCAACTCCGCTAAGGGATAGTTGTTGTATATTCCTTCATACACTTTGCCTACACTGTAATAAAAATCATTTGGGACAAGGTCTGTAAGTTTCATGTTCTTAAATTTCTTTTTATGGTTTGATAGGTCTTGTTCTAGCAGCATCACCACTTTGTCAAGTAAGTCACAAATACTTTTTTCATGCCTCTGTTTTAGGTCAAGCAAATCAAAATCTCGATGTTCAGATTTCTGCTGTTTGGGGAAATAGGAAGCGAGCTTGAATGATTTGTTTCCTATGCTATACCTTGCTATGTAGTGAAACGACTTATCTTTATTCCTGCTTGTCGGATGCCCTACGGCATCATTCCTTAGCTCTCTAACTAAATACAAATCTGGATAATCTTTCTTCCAATTTATTTCTTTGTTGAATAAGGCCATTGAAAGATGATTTGCTGAATCCTGTTGAAGAAAAAAAGCTTGGAGTAAGCCATATAAATAGAGATACCCGCCATCCTCTGCTGAAAACTCAGGGAGATTGTAATAGCTGTCGATTGCAAGTTGAGTATCTCCCAAAACATCCATACAGGAGCATACCTTGTCCCATTTCACTCTATCCCTGAAAAGGAGTTCACGCTTCCATGGATGATTGATATGGTCTCTGATTTTACGTGTGCGTTCTAACACTTCTTGCATCAATTTTTTCTCTTACATTGTTCATAACTGTCAATGGGCGGTGGCGTAGATTACTACTTAACTTTTTAAGTGTTCCATCGGAATGAGTCTCTTAGGATAAAAGAGATTCATTATCTATCCTTTTAAATACATCATCTACATTATAGTCGGGGGGCAAAGGTTTGAATTCTTTCTCCGCATGCGTTAAATCATAAGTCTTCCGTTGAAATTCTCTTATTTTGTCCAAATCAATTTCAGAAATAAGAATAGCATCATTTAATCCCCCTTTTAACCTTAATATATTTTGACGTGCTGATTCTACTGGTTGAGTCAATCGAGAATCTCCGAACTGGCTTGTGTTCACTTGTGCAATGTAACAATGTAGATCACGAGAACAAGACTCCACTATATTTGAAAAGTAATTGGTGTCTTTATTCCACTCAACACCGATTAATAAATCCAGTTTGCTTTTGAACAAGATCCTATGCCAAACATTTGCCAGTTCAAAGCAGTAGTAGGGGCAGAAATACAGATTCTCCCAATTAAAAAGGTCATACCTGTATTCTTTTGGCGATGCAACTTTTAGATGATTTCCCCTTATCAGAGATTCCTCGAGATGCGCATAATGATTTTTCAATCGAAAGATGACAACAGCATCCTTAACATTGTCTATCTCAAAAGGAAGAATCGTTACTATAAAATTGAACACAGTGTTCTTGATTTTGACGTGTTCAAGCCCTGTAATGGTCAGAACATGATTCTTCTCCGAATATTTAACCAAACTTGAAAGCAAGTTAATGGGGATGAAAAACTCTGGAAACAATAGGATATCACTCTCGTCAAGTCTTACCTTCTTCAAAATTTTGGCCAATTTATCGTATCGTGAGGAACTTATGTTTGGTGTTCCACGCATGCTTGCAATAATATTGCTTTCCTCTACTTTGGTATTTGCGAAGGCAATTTTGAATTTTTTTGACCCCTTTCGATCACTTCCGACGATAATCTCCTGTGTGTTTACAACCGGGCTATTCGTTTTTCGAATATTGTTCCTTTTATAAAAATTATTCTTGAAATCTTTTTCATCTAATTCATATGAAGGAATATGACTCTCGTTTATAATCTTGTACCTTATAAATGCATCATCTAAAAAAAAATGTTCGCTTTTCGATTTTTTATCATGGCTAATTCCAAAGATGTCAGTTTCAACCTTATTGTCGATTTCTATTTCCTTTTTACGGCCTTGGGCGCTAATGGATTCGAATGCTATCGACATACAGCATTCCCAAAACTTTACCCTGCGGGGCGATTCTTTCAGTAAACTTTTATCAAGCTTATAGGTTTTGAAATCAATTCCAATCTTTGTTAAATCCTTCAACATACCTTTTTTGGATGCTTCGGAATAAGTCAATAGAGGATGTATCACATAATGATGACGCATCATATTTGAATTACGAAATCTTCTAACCCAAAAGGAATCGGGACGTGTGGGTTCAAATCTACCAAACAGAAAGGACCAATTGCTTCTTTCTAAATGATTGAGTTTAAATTCAAAGTTTCGGGCAATCTCCTTTGTTTTTGTTAAAAAATCAAGGTTTAGTGAAAGTGATAATTCATGCGAAATATCCAAGTATTTTACAAGTGTATCCTGTATGTCTACTTCTTGAACCTTGGATACTTGGTTTCCAAGTTTTATTTTTTCGATTTCATCAAAACAATGCAAGAAGAATTCAACATAGTGCTTCGGTTTCTTATTGACAAGTAGCAAAGTTAAAATTCGCTCCCAAAGCCTGTAAAATGTAAGGCAGGTTTCACCCTTAAAAAAATTTACAATCTGATCGCATTCCTCATCGGAGAGATGGTTTTCATGTCGCAACGCACTAAATATTTTGTTTGAAAGAAATACAGTCAACCCAAACCTGTTTTCCTTGTAGTCCTTCAAGGTTCGAATTTTTCCTTCTGTGCCATCATAATAGAGATGATATGCACTTGACTTAAATGACAAGTCACTTTCATCTTCTTCAGGAAAATCTCTAAATTCACTGGTTCTTTCATCAAGTTCCTGTTTTAATCTATCGATTACAAGATGTGATTCTTTTGAATCAAAATAGTGAACCAAGGACTTTTCACTTTGGCAATTTAGTGAATCAAATAAGGTGAGCGTAAAAACATTCTCATGTCTTTCTTTTGACACACTAATTTTTTTGAGATCTATTATCGGATAAAAAATCTCAAGGATAAATTCCTCAATTTTAGAAGGGTTAAGATCTCTATATGAGGAGATATCAAAATTTAAAGCTTCATTGGGGTCATTAATTTTAAAACCCGGTTTTGGATCAGAAATAACAAATAACATATCATCTACATATCTACCATAATAGGCCGGCTTTATGAAATTTGTTGTCTTTTCATCAAATTCACCTAGATATGAGTTTGCAAGAACATATGACGAGACTAATCCAATGGGAAGAACACATTTGTTTAGTTCGCCATTGTGATCAACCATTTGGGAATGAAAATTATATGGGCTTTGATATTTCCCAGATAGTAATTCGGTATAGTTGTCATGAATCTTTAGAAATATTTCTTTGAGATTATAAAGCTCGTTCATGGGTTTGTACCGACGTCCATCAAATAATTCTGTTCGATCGATTCTGACACTGCTAAAATAATCTTTGATGTCCAAATTGATAAAGGCCACATTTTTCCCTTTTTTTATCAGGTTTTCTGCGATTTCTACAGCATCATCTCGCCATTTTTGGTATTGGGTAAAATATGGCTTGAACAATCCGGATCCTTGGACAATTTCCGTCTTGTCCTTATTCAGTAGTAAACGATTGCCTAAGCATTCATCTTTTAATTTTGCATCTAAACTGACTCCAAATTTCATTATCCATAGGACGGAAACAATATGCAATTCAAGCGGGGCACGAATGAAAGGGGTAACTCTCTCCACATTATATTCGTCCTTAATCTTGATATTTGTTATAAAATTTTTTTCTTCGGTTTCGGGCCTAATTTTTTTGGGATAAAAATTGATCCCTATCTTGGAAAGGAGTGAATCGAAAAATTCAGGATTCTCATGGAATGAATTCAATTCATGGGCTATTCGTTCGAATTTTTCTTCAATTGTAAATCTTGTCCTATACGAGAAAACGTCCTGTCCGATATTGTAGTGGGAGCTTGGATTTTTAAACAGGAAATCTTTTCCGATACTTGTTTCAAATTCGACCAGTTGTGACCTAAGTGGTAAGTCGGTATTGTCATAATATACATATGACTTTAATTTGATATAGGCATTCTTGATTTCCTCCTTGCTAAATTCCATGTTTTAATTTTTGTCAGCTTAAAATAAGAATTAAATGGTATACTTTTCAGTACAGAATTTATTGTATCTTTAAGTTATCATCAACACATAAAATTTGTGTTCAAAAGTTGTTTTGTGCTTTCCGTGTTCTAAACGGGAATACCTTCAGGATTGCAGGGTTAAAACAATGATTTTCAATACGATAAGATTTCGTCGATGATTCAGTCATCCCGACGAACCGCCATTTTGGCAGAAACAAAGCACTGTTAATTGTATGATTATCAGTGCTTTTCATTTTTTATGATTCCATCTGATATCATTTAAAACCAAGTTTTTGGTGTGCAATAAGGTGTGCACACTGGTACACAGATTGTTGTAGTTTTAGGTATGAACTATCGAGGTTAAAGGGCAGTCCGACCAATGACAATTGTTCAACTTAAAAGATTACAACATGCGGACAGACAGTACTTTAGGAATCAATTTCTTCGTCAGGAAAAAGCGCAATGACCCGAGCATATACGATATATATGTACGTGTAACGGTCAAAAAGGAGCGTGCAGAAATCAGTGTCAAACGGGACATTCCGGTGTGCAATTGGGATAAAATGCGGGGAAAAGCGTTCCCGACCAGCAGAACCATGGAAGATCTGAACGCATATCTCGATACCGTTTATGGGGAAATCCTCAATGTTCATAGGGAGTTGCACATGGAAAGGGCATTGATAACGGCAAAATTGATCAAGGCTAGGTATGTCGGGGAGGACGAAGTGAACCATACCCTTTTGGAACTTTTCGAATACCACAATACAAACATGGTCAATACCCTAAAGCCTGGGACCATGAAGAATTACTATTCCACAGAAAAATATTTAAAGAGCTATATCTCTACCAAACTAAAGACCAGTGATGTACCGCTCAGCGATCTAAAGCACAAGTTCATTTTGGATTTCGAAAACTATATCAGGACTTTCAAACCAAAGAAGAGCAGGAAGGCCTGTACCAACAATGGCACCATGAAGCATTTGGAACGCTTGATGAAGGTTGTGCGATTGGGGGTCAGGTTGGAATGGCTGGACAAAGATCCGTTTAGAAACTTCAAGCTGCGTTTTAACAAATTTGACCGAAACTATCTTACCCAAAGAGAGATCGATTTGATTGACGATACCACCTTCACGAGCATAGGTAGGGAAAGGGTAAAGGATGTCTTTCTTTTCAGTTGCTATACAGGACTCACCTTTATGGACATCAAGCTTCTCACCAAGGACAATATCAGCAAAGGTATCGACAGTAACTATTGGATTTATACCAAAAGGATAAAGACCAATGAACCTGTAAAGATACCCATGCTGCCCAAGGCTGTGGAGATCATGAAAAAATATGAAGGGGCACCAATGGAGGATAGCGGTCTGTTGCCGGTATATAGCAACCAAAAGACCAATGCCTATTTAAAGGAAATAGCAAAGGCCTGCGGGATATACAAGAACGTATCCTTTCACATGGCCCGACATACATTTGCGACAACCGTAACATTGTCCAATGGTGTCCCGATTGAAACGGTATCAAAAATGTTGGGACATAGTAAACTCTCAACTACCCAAATTTATGCAAGGGTCTTACAGGAGAAAATAGGGGAGGATATGCAGAAGGTAATGCAGATTTATTCCAAGAAATCAGTCCAAGACACCAAGAGTGGGGTTCAATAAGTTAAGCACTGATTCTAAAGAATTGATTATTTCCATTCCATACTAATGATGTCCCATTGGAATAGGACAATGTAAAGGGCCTAAAAACAAAGGGCTAGGAGACTTTTAAAAAAATCAATGGGATACCTCATGTCCCAAGAGATAGTCACTCCTAAAAATTTGAAAATTCATAGACTGCCCTAAAACGCTGGGGCCAACGGCTACAGGTCGTAGCGGTTTTCCACTTTTTGGAAAAGCGGTAGAGCAAGACGACAACACGCCAAGGCTGTGTTGTGTGCCTTAAATTTCTGATAAATTGAATGTTACGTTTTTTGCAGAGGAGATTTTTAGCACGCTAATGGGACAGTGGCCTCTTGGGGACACTGAAAACATTGGAATAACGCTAGGACATTTATCAATAAAAATTATTAGCTGTTTTATTCTTGCATATTGATTTTTTCTGTAATCTGCTGAATCAAAACCTAATAAAAACCTTAAAGAAACTTTGTCCTCAGGATTTGCAGTAAAATTCATCACTGAAAATGCTCTTTGAACATTTGCCTGTTCAATAATGGATTCTCGGAAATAAGTTTTTCTGGGATTTCTTTATTTAGCAATCTATTTCGTAAACGATAACCTATCTTTCTTCTTGGTGTTAAAATAAGAACGTCTGGTGGCTGTATAATACCTTTTGCCAACTCCTTAGCAACGAAATCAGTTATTCCAATTATTTCAGAATCCCAATCTGGCAATATGTGTTGCTGTTGAGCGTTGGCATTAATTCATCATTAAAAGTTCTCGATTATGTCCCTTGATATATTCCCAATCTTTTGCGTGAAAAGAGTGAGCTACTTCTGAAAGTGTTGGTGCGTTATAATAGGCAAGAATTGTCTTGTCAAACTCTCCAATATTGATTTGTTTGGTGTGGTTTACCACAGCGTAGAGCTTTAGAATATCTGCCACTTGTTCTTTGGAAATGGTGGCTTTATTTAATTGCTCATAGCTGGTTTTGGTAATTGGTTCAATAATGTGGAAGTCTGAAAGTGTTTTGAGAAACGCTCTGGTGGAACGCTTTACTATCTCGGAGTCTCCAAAGGATTCTGTCATTTTCTTTGTAAGTGCAGTAGAGCTAATTTCTTGCAAAGCATCAAAGATTTGGAAGTAGGTTTTGGTAAAGGATTTCAAAATATCATAGTGCATCATGAACATAGCCATGTAAATGGGCTTCATGTACTGAAAATCATGCTCCTTGGTTAGCCGTATAAGTATGTTGTCTTCAATGGTGGATTTACTTTCTTGGAGGCTGTAAATAAAGGTTCTGAACAGTACCGTTCTTGTTTTTCTTCTCCCGTCTTTTCCTGTTAATTCAGTGGCAATGTCATTGTAGGCTTCAAAGAATTCTTCGGGTTTCCTTCCCGGTTCTACCATGCGCAATGATTTATATATCCACTCGGGCTTCAGTGGTCTGTCGTATCCTAACATCAATTCAATTTTATAAAAGGAACTATCATCTCTTCTAAAGTGATGCCCCCGTGATTCACTTCAATTTTGTCTTTATATGTAAACATAGTTCTACCTTCTGGTAGGACCACTTTTTTATCGTTCTCGAATGGAATGTTGATTTGCTCCATATCCAATAGCTCGGAATTGTCTGCCTGAATGATGACTGCTCTTTTCGCAAAGCCATCTATCAGGTATTTCTCTATGCGTTTGCCATTGCCTTTGGCGACTATAGATCCATGATCTGAACAGAGGTAAATGGCATAGCCTTCTTCTTTGAGTAGCTGAATGTCTTGCTTGATACTGCTTTTCTGTAAGTAGTCTTTTGCCGCATTCAGGTAAGGTATTTTGTCCTCTACTCCCGGTGGAAACTGAACAGCATGTGCCAATTCATCAAAGAAATTGTAGAGAATAGAAACCACATCATAACCAAGCAGCTTGTCTGCGGTGATTGTATCACTCTCAGTTAAGTAGGTGGTGTGTTTTGGTTCAAAGTTGCTGGTTAACGCTTTGGCTTCTGCTGTTCTGCCCGGTGTTTTTTGGTTGTACACTTCACGATTGCCTTCATATATAGCCATGCGTGAAATGCTTGTTACCGAAGGTAACATGGCAAAAACAGCTTTCTCATCACTTGTCGATTCATCCAATACCAAATGGGCTTTGAGTAGGTTCCATTCTGTAAAGCCCATGCAGTCTAAACAGAGAATGGCAACTTTCTCGTGTTTGTTGGCTTTTAGGTGCGGAATGATTTTGTCTACTGATAAAGGGCATTTTGGTGTAGAAGCATAGAATACCTGCTCCATGCCATTTTGCACAAAAAAAGGTTTGCTCCACTGATCTACCTTCTCATAAACTTCTTGCTCAATGACTTTGCCCCTGGCGTAACTCAAGTAGCTGAGTTGACCTAATACCGCACTTGCTTCTGTTAAACCATTGATGCCCGGTTCTTCTCTGGTAAGTTGATTGAGCTGTTCCAACAAGGCATTGAACTGCTTCTCAGCTTGTAAGCGATTGGCTTTAGCCAAGAGCGTGTCAATATGGATTTGGTTGATTGGTTTGTGTCTATCTGTAAGATAAACCACTTCCAAAAGCTGAATGACTTGCTCCGTGTCGTATTGATTCAATGCCTTGTACGCATCCCCATTGATGGGCAGGTCTTTAAAGTGGAAGGATTTACACTCTCTATCGTTGCAGATGAATGCAGGTACTTTCTCTACAGTGGTCAGTATGATTTGTGGCTCAGTTTTATTGCTCAAAGGCAACATATCCGCTACGGTATGGCAAAGCTGAAAGCTGATGCCATGCTCTTGCAGGTAGCTTGTAAAGCTATCGTGCAGCAATACTCCTGTATGGTCTGATATTACCTTTGGTTGACCATTATCAAGGTTTAAAGCGGTATGTATTGCATCTTGCCACAACATAGAACTTAAGCTAAACCGTCTACCTGAATTTCTGCTGCTTCTACAAAGTCTGCTAACTCCCCATTATTCTCTAAAATGGAAGGATGCAGCTTGAATGCAATGGTAAGTATATCCTTAAAACGCTTGTCTTTGTAGCAACGCTCAAAGCCATAGGTAAGGGCTTCTTTCCGCACTTCCTTGATTTTCTTGCGTTCGGTTTGTGCCTGAATAAGGATGGTCTCAAACTCTTTCCAAAGGTGCTTCTGACGCTTCTCAGTGATTTGATTGTGTTCTTCTTCTGACTTAGGTCTGCGGTACAAGCCACCTTCAAACACAAAGTTTTCTTCTAATAAATCTCGAAGCTCAGGTACCTGGTCATCTTGAATATTGGCTAGCTGGTTAAATGCCACCGATACATCCGAGAAGCTCTTGGGTTGGCTTAAGAAGTTGTGCAACCATACCAATGCTGATTTCTCATCGGTTACAAAAAGGAATAAGCCACCTGATTTGATTTCTTCAATCTCATTGAGCTTGGCGTACTTTTTATACTCGATGTACGAATTGATTTGATCTGATGTAAACCAAAAACCATCTTCTTCTATGAAGTTGCTTTGCAATAAGGAATAAAAGGATTTGGCATCATAGCGTATTTCATAGCTCCGCTGAATATAGTAGGCTAGCATTTTTGAGTACAGCATCTTCTCTGTACGTTCTATTACAGGCCGATTTGGTTGATTTGATAGAAATTCTTCAACAAATGAAACTTCTAATCCTTCACCTGATTCTTTTAAAAACTGACTCTCAAAAGATTCGCTGGGTTTGAATGCAGATATTGCTAAATCACTTTTTACTGAACCGGTAGCAGTCATTTGGTTATAAGTACCTTGTTTTTTGTCCAAGATTGTTACTTGTGCTACGATGAAACCTGCCTTAGAAAGAGCTTCTTGAATGGAGTTCCAAACCGAAGATTTAGAATTGTGAAACTCTACAGTAATCCATCTCTTGGGTTTAAGTACTCGATAGTACTCCTTGAAGCCATTGAGCATTAGAACATTGTAATCATCAAGTTTTTTTGATTGTTGATTATTGATGATTGCTTCTGGATTATTGTTTGTTCTGACGCCAAGCCAACTTTCCCAAATAAAACTTAATTCGGAGTACATCAAATTGCCACCAAAAGGAGGGTCTGTAAAAATGTAATCTATTGAATTTGATGGTATGGTACTTAGGTCAGTAACAGAACTGACTTGAGTAATGACATTACCCGCCTTAAAATTCTTTTTTGAAGAGAATGCGTTTACAATGTCTTTTAGTTTTCCTTCAGCTAGAGTAAATATGTTCCTTTCAGCAAATACGCTAGGAATGAAAAGGGTATTTGGCATTGCTCCTGCCAAATTTATTTTTCCATTCTTCATTCCAATATTATGTAGTTTACTTCCTGTTTTGACTAGAAACGAGGTAAGCAGGAACTTTATGAAGTTTGGATATTTACTTTGATCTGCTAAAGAGAATATTGCACTTACGGCATGTAAGTTTCGACTTGTAAAATATTGATGGACATGACGATAATTGTGAGTACGAATTGGTTCTGTAGTCTTATCTCCGTCTGGTATGGCAGTTATAGGAAACCAAAATTCCACATCCCTATTATCAATATCTTCAATTTTATGTAGGTCTTCTTCCGTTGGTCGTTTTGATAATCTCTTCTTTTTGTAATTGTAATTAATCAATACTGGAACCTGCTTAGCGGTTTCAATGTCTTTTTCCAGTGCTCTGTCAAAATAGGTGTACTTGGCTCGGGAAGAGTTAGATTTACTGATTTCGGCCTTACAGTGAGGACAAGGAAAACTCCCTACAATAGAATTGTCGACAACAGCTTCGTCCCAAAAAACATATTCACCACCGCAAAAATTACATTCCAAAACATCACTCCAAATAATATAATTGATTTGACATTCGGTATTGTCGTCATGTTTAGTTGTATAATACCCTTTTAGTATAGACTTGGCCTTTTTTAGAACTTCTTGAGCTTCATTAAAGGCATCTAATATGTCAATGTCTGAACTAAGATTGTAACCTATAAAGCTACCTATTGGGGCAAGGTCAGACAAAATGGCCTTTCTGTTAGAGAATTGAGCGGCAACTCCTGTCATTCCTGAACCTGAGAAAGCATCGAGGACAATATCACCTTCATCAGTGTAGTGCTCTATGTAGTTCATTATTGCCTTGTATGGAACTTTCGTATGGTAAGTATGAGCCATGTATATTGGATCAGTTTTACCTTCACTCACATCAGCGACATAAGGTTCCCTGCTGTAATTGTCTGATGACTCTAAATATTCTGAACCATTAGCTTTAATGAAATCTTTTATAAAGGGATTTGGGCAAGGCGTATAATAAGGTAGATGCGAAAGTTTCAATATGGCTTCATCATTGCCAATGGGAAACCCTTCAACATTCTTAAGCTCTGTAAGCTTTTCTCTTAATTCTTCTTTGTAGTCCATGGGATAATCTTAGTCTTCAATTTTGAAGCGTACTTCTTTGCCTTTGTGGTCTTTCTCTAGCTCGTTGAAGAGGTTAAAAAAGGCTTGTTGTATTTTGCTTAGGGTTACTAATTCGTTTTTCTTGAATACTCGGTTTACCAAGTCTTGCTGTTTTAGGCTTACCACTTCAATATCTACAAAGAGCTTGTTGATGGAAGCAATCAAACTGCTATTGATGTCTGCCGGTAGCTCTTCTTTGGCAATGATTTGCTCAATGGTCTTTTTGTGCTCCGGTTGAATTTTTACCAATTCAAGCTGGTCCTTCTTTTTAATGACTTCCTGCACAATGGTCATTTCATATTCATCGGCAATGGTTTTCAGTGCAGCAGTTACACCTGCAGCTTCTTCTTTAATGGATGAATAGTCTCGTTCTTGCTTGAGGAAGTTGGAATTTACATCAAAAGGGATGTCGTATAGACTTTCCACGTCTATATCCTTGGCTCTAAGAGAAGTTAAGCCTGTCCATTTCTGTACCTTGCCATCTAACTTCTGCGGTACGTTGCATTGGGCACTTGCCAATATCTGTGCTCGCTTGAAGTTCGGGTTGGAGGTGAAAGTAAGTAAAGGTTTCCAATCTACTTTATCGCCAATGGTGTTGCGCAAGGCAGGATAGTAGAAGTCCTTCACATACTGGTCCTTGAAGCTGCTGATCTTTCCTTTAATGGGGAAACGTTCACTTAGATTGTTGAACTTCTTAAAATCCTTGACAATGGCTTTGGTATCGTTATGCAGCGTTTCGAGCTTCTCATATAACCCTTTGTCTTCTAGGTACTCTTTATTGTTCTCAATAATCGCAATGGCTTGCTCCATGTATTCTATGCCTTTGTGAGTGCTTTCAAAGTACTCGTGCAAGGCATCTTTCAAGTTGGACATTTCACCAAGCAGGCTGGATATATCACCCAACTTGCTTTCGTAGCTGCCAAGTGTATTGAATTTGGCGTGGTTGTTAATTTCTAAGCCTGCCCAATCAATGGCTTTTATTTCATCAAACTTGGCTTTTACGCTATCTACATTGAGGAAGCTGGTGTGCTTTGCTTCTAATTTTTGAATCTGGAAATCAAGTTCCTTAATATCCTTGGAAATCTCAGTTATCTTTTTCTTGTAATCAGCAAATGCATCGTTTCGGTGCTTCTCTTGAAGCATCATGTTGCCGTTTAGACCAAGTGCATTGAGTAGGTTTTGGGCAAAGTCATAGGATAGGTCGTCTTTCTTGGTAGTATAGATGATGTTCTCAAACATGTTGAGACTTCTAAACTTCTCTTTGATGTTGGAGATGTCCAACTCATCGCCACCACGGCCTTTCAAGGTAATCTTGCCCAATGCAGTGAGCACCACCAAGAAGAAATGAACCACTTGTGGTTCTAACCCGTAGGGCTTACCTGTAAACTGCTGAACAATCTCTTTTTCAATATCTACCACCTTGCCTTTTTTGGCGTTGATGATAGATTGAATTTGGCTTACCACTTTATTACCATTCAGCTCCGGGTCGCCATTGGCGTTTATCAGATTGAGTGCTGAAAGGAAGTTCTTAGCTCGTTGCGAAATGCTTCTGAAATTTCCATTGGTGGTTTCATCGGCTATCTGTGAAAGGGAATGCGTGATGTTGCCTGATGATAGGATTTCAGCATACTTAGGATGCTCAGGATATTCTTTGTTGAAGCATTCATCAAATACCTTCTTCTTGAGTTCTGAGACAACTTCCGAAAGGTTATTGTACTCTTTGCCAAGCGTTGATTTGATGCTGATTACATCTCCATTGATACTGGTAGTGGCGTAATTCTGAATCTGCTTTGTCAACTGGTATTTTACACCCGGTACGGTAATACCTTTTGGATCTCTGTAGCCATTGATGCTATCAGATAGTTTTCGAGACATTACACTAGATAAGATGTTCTTACTCATTAAAGAGCGAATGGCTACAATCCGCTTAATGCGTTCGATGCTCTCCTGGCTTCCAAACTTTATTTCAATATTCAGTTGGTTGGGTGCGAAGGTGGGTATTTTCTTTTTACTAAATGGCGATTGGAATACAATCACATAATCAGCAGCATCTACTTCTTCAACTTCTTCGCCCTTACGGTTGAAAATGATAAAGCCTTTGCGGAATGATTTTACCGATTGCCAAGTGGTTTCATCTTCAAAGATGTTGGGGATGTTCTTGTAATTGACAAGATCTAATATTTCCTTTAATTGGTCAAAAACTACATCTTCTTGCTTGTCTTCATTACCACCAACCGCATTGATTTCATTATCTATTCGCTCTTCAGGGTCTTGTCCGTCAATGGCAGGATCAAACTTAAAGTAATCATTTCCTGTTTGGTCATCCTTCACCACTTTCAAGTAGAAGCCATCTGTGGCTTCACGGACCTTCTTCACGATTTGAGCCACACGAACGTGAGCTTCAAAAGTATCGTTGGGGTGAATAATCAGGAGCTTCTGAGCCAATTCTTTGGCTGTTGCTCCGTTTTCTCCCTTGCTCCAAAGTGAATAGACAGCAAGCCCTTTGATAATCTTAAAAGCATCATCATGAAATTTGCGCTCCAAGTTGGCTACAATCTTCTCTTTTATGATGTTCACCACCTTTACCAAGTCATAGACCCCTTCAAGGTTCCGATTATTCGGATTGTTGGCAAGGATGTCGTAAATGCGGTCAAATGTGAAGAAGTAGGGGAAAGGTTTTGCCACTACATGCTTTAATTCACTTTGCGCAAATTGGATAATCCCCCTTTTCTCAAAGTATGGCAGCTCGTGGAAAAGATCTAATAAATCAGGCGTGAAAGGGAATAGGTCAATATACTCTTCCTGATTGTTGGCTACCGTTTCAATCTTCTTGATGAATGGCTTTAGCTCTGTTTCAATCTTGAGTTTCTGCTCTTTGCTCTTTGGTACAATTCTTTGAGAAATTACTTTTTTAACAGCTTCTCTTCGAATGATAATGTTTTGGAAACGCTGACTAATACGAGCTTCATCAGCTGCGATATTGGCTAACCTTGGGCTGGAATAGATGTCTTCCTGCATGGAGATGGCCAATATAATATCTTCATCCTGACACACCTGTGCTACTACACGCAAGAATTGAAAGTCTCTTTTAATCTTGTATTCTTCTTTCGCCTGTAAGAAGTCTGACACTTCATCTACCACTACCAAAAGCCCTTTGCTTGGGTCTTTCTCTTTTAGCAGTTGAATTATGTTGGATAAGTGTTCTTTGATGTCAAGCGTTACCCCATCATCATACATCGGAATCTCAATGTCATACTCTCTCTTTACCTGCTTTTCAAGTTCTCTAAAGAAGAAGTAAGCGAGGTCAACATTTACAGGTTGCAGCTCGAATTGGACTGTGAAGAAACTGCGGGAAATGGTTTCAGCTTCTTTGCGAACAGCATTGTTTTTAATGAGTGAGCGAAGCAAAGGATTGTTGATGATGCTCACCAAAAAGGCAATCAAGTGTGATTTACCACTCCCGTAGTTACCGATGATTTTAACTGCCTTGTGATTCGGCTTCTTAATGTTGTCAATGAAATCCTTGATTTGTGTTTCAAGTCCTTCTGAAATGATGTAGCTGGAGATGAGTTCCTTTTGTAGGTTATCATGTTTTAGGTCGGTATCAATATCAACCACATCTTTAATTTCTGTGTAGTTGAATAACTTTCCTATGGCTCCATCGGGTAACGTTTCTTGCGCTTGATACTGTCCGTCAGGTTCAGATAAGATGCTCGTATAGTTGTCTTCTACATCTTCAATCTTAGTAAGAAGAATATCGTTTATGTCCTTATCGTAGTACTCATCACTACCTACCTTGCCATAGGAAATACGGTTGCTGATTACCTTTTCATCTTCTAAAAACAACACACTTCCTTTATTCCTTGAGTTGTATTTGAATGCGCCTACCGGAGAGATTTTGGTGAAGGCGTCATGGTAAAGGATGCTTGCATTTAGTAGAATGAGTTTGTCGGGCTTATTTGAAAACCACTCTTTGATGTGTTGCCCTACATCGTGACTTGGTTCATCTTTGGCTTCAAGTTCTGCAAATATGGGTTGTAGTTCAGCACCCACGTCCACTTTGGTGTAGCCAATAGAGTCCAAGTAATTGATGATTTTTTCACGTTTTGCACTATTATTACCTACAACAGCCCACAATTTGAATCGAAGGCTGTTTGCGAGAGATAGGTATGTATCAATGTGTTTTGATTCCTTCATTGCCTATTTAATGTCTTTCTGTTCAATCAATAATTCTCGTACTTCAACTTCGAGAATTTTTGCTATTTCATAGAGTACTTCTAATCTTGGTTGTTGTCGGTTCTGCACGTATCCATTAACCATGTTGTAACTTTTTCCAATTTTCTCAGCCAACCAAGTTTGCTTAATTCCTTTTTCTTCAAGTACTTCCTTTATTCGGTTCATGTCCGTATAAATTTAAGTCGCTAAAATAACTCGAATAATTCGATTATCTCATTTTACAATATATATTTCGTTCGTTTCCTTATTAGTCTGTCCTTGCGAAGGCAAAAAAATAGGCACATTTGGTTTTTGACGACCCACAGGCCAATCGCAAAAAACCAAATGTGCCTATTTGTGCGTTGGCTCTTTCAGCATGTTGCACAACGGTCCAGTATAAGCGTAGTACGGGTTTCAAGGCATTTTACTTTCAATTTGCACTGATGTTTGTTAATATCTAATTTGTTCATTTTTAACACTTCATCCCGCATTACGTTTACATTGTTGGCATTTCGTTGTTTTCTTTTTCGTCAGTGCGTAGGGACAGGCATACTCTTTTGCAAGCTTTGGTTAAAGCGTGGATTTGTGCGGCTTGCAAATGTGTATGACTGTATAGGACTAGCTTCATTATCTCTTAAATATCTCTGATAACATGGATTAAATGACTTACTAAATAGTCAATTGACTTTCCTTGTTTTACAATTGATTGAGGAATTGTCCCGCGATAGTCTCCTGTCAACGATATTTCATTTTCAAAGTCTTTAACAGCTAGCACCCCTGTTAACAAAGGCTCAATTCTTCCACCAATATCACTTAGAACATTTATTCTATCAAGAATTATATTTAGGTCTGACACATTATACCTGTCAACTTCTCCAACTTTATAATCTGTCATATCAACGCAGCAAAGGGAATAATTTGATTGATTAATTACTGATTTCTTCATTTGTAAAGGACTCATAGTAATTGAATTCCTACTGTCCCAACGTGATTTGACTTCAATGAAATAGATAATGCTATTGTTGTATTCAACTATTATATCCTGTCCACTTTGCTGCTCACTTACTTCGACTTTAAAATCATTTAATTCAGTCCCTATTCTTTCTCTTATGAGTCTTTCTATGTGTGTTCCAATGGTGTGTTTAAAAACAAAATCTGCATTATTTCGATTTTCTTCTTCAATCGCAGCTTCACCTAATGCAATTAGTCTTTCTAAATCATTTCGTCTAGAAAGTTTACCCAATAATGCTATTTTGCTTCTATCCAAACCAATTATTGAAAACAAGTCATTTTTTGTTTCATTATCAGAAATTCTTGCCATCATTATAATAGCCTTTTTTTCTTCAATAGAGGGGAAGTATTTAGCCCATTTATCGTCATCGGATATTTTCTTTATTATCCATAAAATGTCTTTTTTATGTAGATGTTCATTTATTTGTGTTAAAGGCATTTCTTCCTGAAATACTTTTTCAATAGAGTCTCCAAGGCTCTTTGAGTATTTTGTTTCCCCATCTTTAATTGTACTACCAAACCCATCTAAAACTAAAATACTTCTGATTACTTTTGACGGTTTAACAATGTCATCATATAAATTTTTAAGTTCATCAGGAATACTACCATCCAATCTAAGTTCGCTCTGTTTACATAATTCGAAAAGTTGATTGGGGAATATTGGAAGAGTTTGAACAATGTCTTCATACTCATAGTAGTCATATATGACGAAAACAACTTTTTTTAGAAAGTCTTTGTTGTTTTCAATCCAATCTTGGTCTTTTTCATTCAATTCCCAAATGAAGTTTCTCAACAAACACTTGATTGGAGTTAACCAATCTATTTCCTGATTTACAATATTAGGAAGGTTCTTAAGAGTAGAGTCGATTTCATAATACTCACAAATCAAGTTAATTAGTTGTCCCCTAGTTCCTGTATTGTCTAAAGATGGAAATATCTTGCAATAATCAATAAGGGCATGTAAAATATCATTCTGTAGTAAGTTATCTTCTTTTATAGTCTTATTATATTCAGCAATTTGTGAATTAATCTCTTTTGAGAACTGTTTCCTGTCATAAGGCTCAAATGCTAGATTAAATTCAAAGCCTGTTTTAATATATCTTTTGGGAACATCGGGAATTATTACATCAGCAACTTTAATTAAAATCGCATCAATATTTAAAGTTTTATTTAACTGTGATTGGAGCCTAAATTCATCTTTAATATTGGGCAGGAGTTTGTATTGATTAAAAATTTCACCATATTCATATTCGATTAAGTATTCATAAAACAACTTCAAATTTGTTGGGTCAGCAAATGAATTAAGCGTACCGACTTCTTCAATCCTTTTTACAATGTCAACGATTTTTAAGAAGGATAAATCTTCTGTTTCCCATTTCATTACGTAATCAGTCCAACTTGCGGTTATGCATTTTCTTGGGATGTTTTTCCAATATAGGTTTACTATTGAATATATCGAGTCAAAATATTTCACATCAAGTAAAAGTTCATTACTAAAGAAAAAAGTGTTTTCAGGAGTAAGCCTATCACTTTCGGTTTCTACAATTTGAATTGTTTTAAATCTTTCAACCCAAGATTTTTTTAATTCGGTGAAGTACTCAGAAAGGTGTATATTTTGAATATGTGTGTTAAAATTAATATCGGCTAAGAATTTAGGGTCTTGAATTTTTAGGCAGTACTTTTGGGCAAAATCGCTTATAAGTTTAGAAGCCTTTTTTATTAGGAATCGGTTGTGTTCTTCCTTTTCTTTTACTTGTTCATTTTTACTCTTTAAATGGATTCCATCACGTGGTTCAGTGGGGGCAAATTGCTTTGAGTGTACCAAATAGTTAAATCCAAATTCTTCTGTTCCAATTAAAGGGTAGTAGAGAAATAGTTTTGAAAGTCCCTTATCAAAAACAAATGCTTTTTCCTTTTCAGAAAGTGGCAGAATTATTATTAAATCTTCTGGTTCAGAGTAAAGGGAGTAGATTTTTTTAACAGATTGGTTTATATAAATTTGATTAACTATTAAATCGTCATCATTTGTGGATTCTCCTTTTTGGTAAGTTGTTTCAACTCCATTTTTATCAAATACCTTCACTTGTTGAATTTTCTTATTAATCATCATTACGTAAGGCAGAATTAGGTTTAAGCTGTCAATAGCATTTTCAGCATTTAATTTTTCTAAATTGCTTACAGTCTGATAAGAAAATGTAGTATACTGATTGCATTCATGCTTTAGGTCTCCTTTTTCAACAAGGTCAAAAACTTTTTTTTGCTGTATTAACAATTTGTCTATTAACTCAGGGTCTGCATTTTGAGCAACTCTATCAATTTCAAAGTTTTCAATTGGTATGAAATAACCATCTTCTTTCAATGAGCCTGAAACCAAAATCTTTTTTCCGAAAGAATGTGTTGTGATAAACCCTGTCCCATATTGACCTACTTCATCTTCTTCATTTTGTGTGTTTTTTGAACTTACTTGCTTAATTAAGCAGCTCAGGGTATTTGTTGTAAATGGTTTACCATTATGTTTAAAGATTATGCAGTCGTCTTTTAGTTCAATTATTATTTGACAGTTTTCTGATAAGTCAATTGCATTTTGAAATAACTCCCAAATCGCTCTTTTTGCATGACTCTCTTCAAGTTTTTCAAAGGCTTGTATTAACTTATCTGCATGCTGTTTCATATCAGCACGTTTAGCTTCATCTTGAGCTCTTTGTCTAGATAACTCCCTGTTAATATTAATTTCGGTATTTGTTATTTCCATATTATTCTTTTTGTGCGTTTGCAAAAATTCAAGCTCTTTTGGATTTTTCTTTTTGGCTTTGTGTGGCGGCAAAAACCAAATGTGCTTGAATGTGCGGTCGGCTTTTACAATGAATGCCAACTTGTTTATATGCCAAACTTTATGGGGCATACACAACCAAAATGGTCGGCTATGCCCAATCTTTTATATTTAAAATAAAGCATAGTTTTAACTAGGCTATCAGTAAATTTGGGGGGATTGTGTTAAATGTAAGAATTTTCAATAAACTTAAAAATGTGGGATTCCGTAAAAGGTTAAATAATTCTATCATATAGATGATTTAGATTCCAATGTTGGATTGCTTTCTTTTTTGTTTTGCTTTGAAAAAGAAAAATGTAAAGCAAGAGGGTAACAGGCTAGCGCCATGTTACAGGTATAAGGTTTATTGCAAAAAATTCATTTTCAATTAATTATATAATTTTTGCAAATGATTTAATGAGAGATATTTGAAATTTTTCACGGAAAAGTACCGTCAGCCCAATAAAACCGACAAATTTTTCACGAAAAAATGCATGGACAAGGTTAATTATTGACCCATCAATCTATGTAAAAGACCGGCTTGAGATTATAGTTTTCAAGAAAACCTTCACTAAATCGGGGTATCCACATAGTAACTAACTTTTTCAATTTAGAGGTTCACAGTATGTTTTATTTACAACCCTATCTCTCATTAATGCCTTATCGTTAAAATTCCTAGAAATATTTTTTATTATATCACCAAAATTATCTTTTCCGTCTCCCTTATTGTGATAAAAAACTTTAATGGATGCGCAATTATCACTTTCAAAGATAGTGTTTAACAAAGTTCTATCTGTAGTCCCACAAGAATGACCCATTATCATAATTTGATAATTCCCACTATTAACAAATTCCAAAAGTCTTTTGTAATTATCAGTATCTAAATATCTTATAGATTTGATGTTCTCTAAATAATCGTTATTGTTCAGTCTCTCTATTTTTTTGTAGTCATCATCTAGTTCATCTCCAAAACCAAAAATTATAGGGTTTTTATCTTCTTTTCTGTTGCTTCCATGGATATGGATGAACTCAACTGTCTTTCCATTTCTCCATTCTGGCAATCTATCTGGTATATGATAATGAAGTTCGGTAAATGTGTAATTAAAATTCAAAAAAAGTGTATGATTAGGTATTAAATCGAAAAAAACTTGAGCATCTTGAGATAACATTAATTGTTTGAACTTTTCTTTGTCTGCATCTACTCCTATTGCCGATATGAGAGAGAATCTTTTTTCTGACAAATCAGTTCTATCTATTTGACCTTCCTTTAAAGCCTTTGCGTCTTTAACAAAATCAGTATATTCTAAGTCAATTTTTTGATTTAACGAACTCTCTGAAAAATCTCTTAAATTGAAATTAGAATATATTTTTCTCCCAATATTATGTCGAGTTCTTGGGAAATTTGCGTTTTTACTTTTATCAAATTCTAACTCTATTTTTACCAAATATTCTTCTAATAAGTTTTTTATTCTATCAAAATCCTTATTCAGTTTCTGAATAGTGTAATCTAATGCCCCTTGCTCATTGTCATTAAAAGATTTTTTAAGTAATTCATAATATTCGATTTCAATATCTACCCAATTCAGTTCTTTTTGTCTTTTTGTAAGTATTTCTAAAAACTTATTCTTGAATGAAAAATCAACATTTTGTGATTTTAAATTAGTTAATAAATCTTCAAAATTTGATGCGTCAATCTTTGTTGTCGGTCCCCATGGGCCATAAATTCCATCTACTTTAATTTCTTCATTTTCAAATGGAATTCCTTGGCTTGTAATATTATTTGCAGCCGCATTTTGCAATTGTGCAATTATATTTTTCCAGTAATCCTTAAAAAAATGATTATAGCTAGTTTTCATACCATGCGCCAAATCGAAACCATTTCCAATAAGTATTATTCTATTCATCAATTATCTCACTTGTTTTTGTTCAACTTATTGCCAATTTTTATAGGGAGGCTTACTTATTTGGCATAATATGCTTTAAGTCTATGCACAGATTTTTAAATTTTAAATAATAGCTTTAACTAAGTGGATTGCACATTTCTGGGGGATGAAGTTAAAAGTAAGGATTTTCAATAAATCGGAAAAAGTGAAATTCTGTAATGGTTTGATTTGAATTCCAAACTTGGATTGCTTTCGTTTTTGTTTTGCTTTGCAAAAAAAAGGGGTAAAGCAAGACGACAACACGCTAAGGCGTTGTTATTTTTGTTAATAGTCTAATAGATAGAAGGATATGTTTTTTAAGAGGGAGTTTTTAGAAAGTCATTGGGACAGTGTGCTCTCAGAGATACTGAAAACCTTGAGAATTCACTGGGACAGTTCTAGCCGGACTAAACCGAATCTAAATAATTTAGACCGTATTTGGCAGTAAGGTATTATCAATATCCTTTCTTAAAGAAGATTTCCTAATTGCCCCTTATTTTACTCTTCAAATTTACATTTGAAATCTCTTCCGATTTTTAAAGATGGTTACACAGAAAATAACGTACTTAATCTCTTTTTAATTTCTGAGGTGAGATCTTTGTAACCTTGCTCATTTGGATGATACAACAAGGCTCTATGATGTCCTAAATCCGAAGGAACATCATTTATGGATTGTGTAATTGGGACAACTGTTTTTCCTAAGGTGTGTGCGATTCCAACTTCATAGAATACATTCGGATTTTTACCTGTAAAATCCGCTACAACAACTCTTGATGTAAAGATTAATTCAAAAATATCCTGAATAAATGTTGGATTTTCCCAAATGTCATCTGCTTTAGCACAATTAAGATTCAGGTTGTCACAGGCCTCTTTTACTGAATTAAACGTGTCCTGAAGCTTAAAAGGGAGCATTACGGTTACAAGCTTGTCATTTTGAGGCTTAATTGGAATATCAAAAACTTGAGGTGAAAATGTAATTATCCGTTTAGGTGTTTCAGTATGAGCAGTTGAAACAAAGTCTGAAACTTCTGTCCTTCCGAGCTTATTCGAGATATAAGATTTGATTTCATTAAAATTGTCATTGTCTTTCTTTACTGGATATTCCGAGGAAAGTTTACCACTGTTCCGCTCTAAAGTTTACCAGTAAATTCCTGACGTAAGTTTACCAGTTTCACCTACTTTTTTCCACCGCGGGAACGGTTATAAAAATCAATTATACAACATTATTTTCTTTTA
>NZ_JBSXNR010000041.1:0-60600 GCF_056857735.1 Flagellimonas sp. L-11 | reverse complement strand
TCTTCGTAATTTGTGCATAATTGAAGATTAAAAAAACCCCGTTTTTCGAGCTGAAGACTCATTTTCGGGGTTTTGTCATACCTAAATATACGAATTAATTATCTGATAATCAAATAATTACACTACTTCTGAACGTGCCGAAAAATGGATGAAAACAGAAAAGTTTTGACATAAATTGGGCTGAATTATCAACCCATCAACTTTCAACTAGAATTTAAGTCAAACAAAATTGCACTCAGCGTATTTCAGCATAGGCACAATCATGATGCTTGCGCCGGCGAGGGGACGCAAAAAGTCCTTAATTTTTAAATTACAGCTTACTTTTTTTAATTTTGACTAAATCCATCAATCCAAAAGGGCCATTGGTCAATTGTGCCTTGATCTAAACATTAAATTTCTCGAACTTCCCTTTGCTGAACAAGCATTCACCAATTTTTTTGACCATACATTAAAAAATGAACCCTATTTAGGCAGTGATACTGGTTTGGAAAAAAATAAGAGGAGTCCGCATTTTGGACCTTATCGGCTATGTTTTAATCAAGTACACCTGTTTAGGGAACCATTACATAACAGGCTGGTAATTAAAATCAAAAATACTGTTGAAGCAAAAACAGTTATTGACAACCTGCCAAAGTACATCCAAATCATTCACTTTTTTAAGCAAAAAAATATACGGGATAACAAATACTGGGATCTTGATTTCTTTGAAGATGACGATACGTTTTTGGTATTTGAAATGCTTTCTGATGTTATATACATTGCTCTGGAAAATATATACTATAGTGTGGTGGAGTTAGCTCCTTTTATGGAGGATTGCCAATTTTTCGTCTTTTCCAATGGAGATGGAAATACACATTGAATCGATGAGTATTGTATTGAAAGCAATAACGTCACTTTAAACAGAAGTTATACCGAAGGTGGAATCTATACCGGGCGCTTGGATTTCTAAATTAAAAAGCAGAGGAAAATCCAAAGGACAATAACTTTTTAAAGTTCACTCTGTTCCAACTTTATGATAGATTACATTCTTGGACAAAAGGGTTGGAAAAGTATCCAACAAAAACAGTGTCAACAACTCATCCCTAAAGGGTTCCTACATATATTATTTGAATAAATTGTACAGTATTGATCAAGATTGTCAAGATTTATATGCTTTGAATAATAAATACAATTTCGATTCCTTTGTATAATTTCACTTTTATAGTTTGTTTACAAATGTGTTATGCATGGGAGACTTTCCAAAGTATAGATTATTTACGCACTTTATGAAAGTTTACTTGACAATATTATAATTTTCAACAATACAGGCACCTCTGTTTTAATGCAATGCTAAAAATCAAAGTAAATTATTACTTTTGTCTCACTAAACAAACAATGATCAACCGACACTTTTCCACCCCCGTTCTCGTGGCTTTTGCCATGCTCTTTTGTACGCTTTCATTAGCCCAAAAGAAGAATGCCGATTACAAAATCCACCTATTTAAAACCAATGAAACCTTTACCATAGATGGTATCGGTGACGAGGCCACATGGCAAAAGGCAGAAACTGCCAAGGACTTTTTTATGGTATTGCCCATGGACGATCGCAAGGCCACACAGCCATCCGAGGTAAAAATGGCCTATGACGATAAACAACTCTACCTCTTGGCCACTTTTTTTAAAACGCCGGGCAATACCTATGTGGTGGAATCGCTCCGTAGGGACTTCTCCTTTGGGGGCAACGATAATTTTCTATTGTTCATGGACCCGTTCAACAACCAGACCACGGGGTTTAGCTTTGGTGCAAACGCCTATGGAGCGCAGTGGGACGGCACCATGTCCAATGGAGGCAGCATAGACCTTAATTGGGACAGTAAATGGGTGTCCGAAGTACAGAGTTATGAAGACAAATGGGTGGTGGAAATGGCTATTCCCTTTAAATCCATTAGATACGAAAAAGACGTGACGGAATGGGGTGTTAATTTTTCGAGATTGGACCTCAGTACCAACGAAAAATCGAGTTGGACCCCTATTCCAAGACAGTTTCCCACCGCTTCTTTGGCCTATACCGGCACCATGGTGTGGGACAATCCACCGCCAAAGCAGGGGCTCAATTATTCCCTTATTCCTTATGTTCTGGGCACAGTGGGCAATTCCAGCATTGACGATATCGATTACGACAATGAATTTAAGGTAGGTGGCGATCTAAAACTGGGGCTTACCTCATCCTTGAATTTAGATTTGACCATCAACCCGGATTTTTCGCAGGTAGAAGCAGACCGCCAAGTGGCCAATTTGACCCGATTTGAGCTCTTTTTCCCGGAAAGACGCCAGTTTTTCCTTGAAAATGCCGACCTCTTTGCCAGTTTCGGGTACGATGAGATTCGTCCTTTCTTTTCACGTAGGATAGGACTGGGCGTCCCCATTATTGCAGGTGCTCGGGTAAGTGGAAACCTTAATAGAAACCTCCGTTTGGGCTTAATGGACATGCAAACCGACAAAATGGACGAAACAGGGCTGCCCAGTCAAAACTTTGCAGTGCTTTCGTTGCAACAAAAGGTCTTTTCTCGATCCAATATTGGTTTGATGTTCGTAAACAAGGAATCCTTGGACTACGAAGCTATGGCCGACAGCCTAAAAACCGAATACACCAAATTCAACCGAAATTTAGGGTTGGAGTACAACTTGGCATCTGCCGATAACAAGTACAACGGAAAGGTATTTATGCTCAAATCCTTTGGACCAGATTCCTCTTATAACGGTTTGGCACAAGGCGCACATTTGGAATACAGCAGCCGAAATTGGAACTGGCGCGTGCAACAGGAGTATATTTCCCCAAATTTTACCTCCGAAGTAGGTTTTGTACCGCGAAACAATTATATCAAGCTGGAAGGTTCCGTAGGGTATCTGTTTTTGCCCGCAAGCGATAAAGTAGTGAGCCATGGTCCGCAGTACACAGGGTTTTATTATTTCAACCCAAGCATGAAGTCTACGGATTATGTATCCATTCTAGGGTACGCAGTAAACTTTTTGGACCGTAGCTCTTTAGGGGTAGATGTGTTTAACGAATACGTACAGCTTTTGGCTCCTTTTGACCCCACCAATACCGACAAAGAGGAGTTGGCAGCCGGTACGCAACACCACTGGAACGGGGTTTATATTTCATATAATTCACGACCTAAAAGCTTGTTTACCTACAATATGACCACGCGATTGGGCCGCTATTTTTCGGGAGGTTACCGCACCAATATAAACGCGGAATTGGGCTATCGTTTTCAACCGTATGTGAGCTTGGGTGCTAGACTTAGCTACAATAATTTGGATTTGCCCGAGCCTTGGTACACTACCGATTTTTGGCTAGTGGGCACCGAGGCCGACATTACCTTTACCAATAAACTGTTTTGGAATACGCTGTTCCAGTACAATGAACAAAACAAAAATTTCGGCATCAACTCCAGATTGCAATGGCGCTACGCCCCAGCCTCCGACCTGTTCTTGGTATTTAACAACAACGAACAACTATCCCCACTGGAAGGTAATTTATGGTCGTTGACGCTCAAGTTTACGTATTGGTTTAATCGATGATTTCAATCCGTCAATTCCCCTTGTTGGCGAGTGTCACACTCGTGCCCTCTGACATCCAATAAACAATCCCTAAAGGGATCACTTTATATTCCTCAAATTGATCACCTCCTGCTCGGTCAAGTGTCGCCAATGGCCTCGTGGTAAATCCTTTTTGGTAAGTCCAGCAAAAATGACGCGGTCCAATTTGGTAACATTGTACCCCAAATGCTCAAAAATACGGCGCACAATGCGGTTACGCCCACTGTGAATCTCTATCCCTACCTCCCGTTTTGGTGCTCCTTGAATGTAACTTACACTATCCACAGTAATTGGGCCATCTTCCAGTTCAAGACCAGCTTCAATTTTGTGGAGATCGGCCAAACTTAGATTATTGTCCAAATGCACATGGTAGATTTTGCGCACGTTATGCTTGGGATGGGTCAATTTTTTGGTGAGGTCACCGTCATTGGTGAACAGTAAAAGTCCAGTAGTATTTCTATCCAAACGGCCCACGGGCAACAAACGATTGTTTGAGGCACTCGAAATCAACTCCATTACGGTACGACGTCCCTTTTCATCACTTGTAGTGGTGATAAAGTTCTTGGGTTTGTTCAGCAAAATGTACTCCTTCTTTTCCAAGCTGAGCCGTTTACCATCAAAACGCACATCATCGGAACGTTTTACCTTAAAACCCATTTCGGTCACGGTTTTTCCATTTACCGTAACATTCCCTGCGGCAATGTAGGTGTCAGCTTCCCTTCGGGAACAAATGCCGGCATTGGCAATGTAGCGGTTCAAGCGAATTTCATCGGGATTGGATGGTTTTCTTGGGGCGCTCTGCCTTGGTTTTGAGGAAAATTTTTTATCAAACGGCTTCTTTCTGTCCCCGCCCTTGAAGTTTTTGGAAGGTCTTCTGCCTTTGTTGTTGTCTGATTTCGCCATCAGTCTAATTTTTTGCAAATGTACTCTTTTTAAGTTCCAAAAATCCTAAAGAACAAAGAATTACAAAATTCGGTTCAGCACTACATCCACATCAATTAAAAGGATACTGAAAACGCCAACAACAATGATAAATTTGATGATATTGTGCAGCCAAACGTAGTGCTTTTTCCCATTGGCCCTCCACAGCAAGAACAAAAACAAAATCAAAAAAGCGATGCAGGCCATAAAGTATAAGTACATATACCCTACATCAAAGGCCTTGATAAGCAAAAGGGCAGGAAACAGGGTAAGGACAATGAGCAAGGATATGATGGTTTTTGATACGTTTTGACCATAAATAATGGGGATGGTCTTGTAGTTCTGGGCCATATCCCCGGCCATATTCTCCAAATCTTTGATCATTTCGCGGGCCAAAATCAACAGAAACAAGAAAACGGCGTGCACAAAAATCACCGTTTGAAAGTTGTGATAGTACACAAATACCACAAAAAAAGGGGCAATGGCCAAGGTAGAGGACACTAAATTCCCCAAAAAAGGGATACGCTTTAGTTTGTGCGAATAGATCCAAATACCAAAAATATAGGCAGAAAAAAACAGGACTGCCTTAAACGAGATATAGCTCGCTGCAAAAACGGCCAAAAAGTTAAGGATAAAATAGGTGGTCAATTTAAAACGCTGGCTCACTAAACGATCCAACATACTTTTGGTGGGCTTGTTGATGAGATCCTTTTCGGCATCGTAAAAGTTATTGATGATATATCCGCTGGCAATCGTAAGTGCCGAAGCGGTAACGATCAAAAACAGATTTAAGTCCAAAACCACTTTGCGCAGAGGTATATTGGGAGCCAAAATGTAAATGGAGGCCAAGTATTGCGCCAAGGTAATGATCAGGATGTTATAACCCCTGACCACTGAAAACAGACTCAACAGCTTAAAAAGCAAGAGTTTGTTTTTTCTACTGAGCATGTATTTGCTTTTAGAAGTTGTACACTACTTCCAAATCATGGCCTTTGAGTGCTTTTTTGGCTTTTTCCAAGTCTTGGGTAAAGCCTAAAATATAACCGCCGCCACCCGATCCACAAAGTTTAAGGTAGTAATCGTTGGTTTCGATCCCCTTTTGCCAAAGTTGGTGAAATTTGGATGGAATCATCGGTTTAAAATGGTCAAAAACAACGTGCGACAATTGTTTTAGATTTCCGAACAACGATTTTACGTTGCCGTTTAAAAAATCTTCCACACAGGCATCGGTGTGTTTTACAAATTGATTTTTTATCATGTTACGGAAACCTTCCTGCTTCATGTTTTCCATGAACAATTGCACCATAGGTGCCGTTTCCCCAGTCATTCCGCTATCCAATAAAAATACTGCTCCTTTTCCTTCGGTATTTTGTGAAGGAATACTGGTGGATTCGATATTGTCCTTGGAATTAATCAATATGGGAAGACTCAAATAACTGTTCAATGGGTCCAATCCGGAAGATTTACCGTGGAAGAAAGATTCCATTTTCCCGAAAATCTTCTTCAGCTGAAGTAATTTTTCACGGGTCAAGTTCTCCAAAACCGTAATTTTGTTTGTGGCATAGCGGTCATAAATAGCAGCGACCAAAGCACCACTACTACCAATTCCATAGCCTTGCGGAATAGAGCTGTCAAAGTACATTCCATCGGCCACATCTTTTTCCAAAGCTTCGATATCAAAAGAAACCAAGCCAGGCTCTTCAGTCTCAATATTTTTTAAATATTCGGCAAAAGCCATTAGGCTTTTATTGGATTTTAGGGCCATTTCGGAATCGTTCTTGTCACTTTTCAATGCCCCTTTGAAAAAATTATAGGGTATTGACAGTCCTTTGGAGTCTTTAATAATGCCGTACTCCCCGAACAATAAAATCTTCGAATAAAATAATGGACCTTTCATATTATACTACTAAGATACAAACAAATTTTGTTCAATGTTTGATAAAATTCGGTAAACAAGTTGGTTTTATCTATAAAAAACTGCTTCCACGGTCAAAAATCATGGCAAATAACGTAAAAAAACAGCTTAGCTGTTCATTTTTAGTCGTTTATTTTGATGGCTCCCGACCCTACTTGATCGTGAATGTATTGACCATTCTCACAATGTCCCACCAATTCATGTTTGATAAAAATCAGTACTTTCTCCTTGTCGGAAGATGGATACAACAAATGCACATTGGCCCCAGCATCCAGCGTAAAGCAAACCGGTGTTTTGGTTGCTTCGCGGTACTGCCAAATTTTGTTGATGATTTTCAGCGTATCGGGTTTCATCAGCATAAAATAGGGCATACTCGTCATCATCATGGCGTGCAAGGTCAATGCCTCACTTTCCACCATTTTAATGAATTCTTCCAAATCACCATTGGCCAAAATAGGCTTTAGCTTGTCTAAATTGGAAAATGCCTGTTCAAATCGGTCTTCGGCATATGGGTGTCCATGCATTAATTGGTGCCCAACGGTACTGCTGACTTGTTTTTGTCCTTTGTGCACCAGCAAAATTGTATCGCAATAGCTCTTAAAAACCGGGGCGACCTCAAAGGGATATTCAATGCCGTACAAATCGGAGCTTTGAGGTATGTTTGCATGCCTTCCCCATTGTACCAAGCTGCCTTTTACGCTGCGACAGGCACTTCCCGAACCCAATCGTGCCAAATACGATGCTTTTGAATTGAACAAATCCTCATCCAAAGACGGATCCAGTTCTTTTTCAATATCCATCAAACAAAGGGAAAGGGCCGCCATTCCACTGGCCGATGATGCAATCCCACTGCTATGTGGAAAAGAATTTGAGGTTTCAATCGTAAAATGGTATTCCTTCAAAAAAGGTAGATACGTCTCAACACGCTCCAAAAAAGCCTGAATCTTTGGTTTAAAATCGTCCTTGGGCTTTCCTTCGAACAGTAAATCAAAAGAAAGCGTTTCATTGTTATCCTTCTTCTCAAACAAAACGGAAGTTGTTGTGGCACAGGTGTCCAACGTGAAGCTGATGGATGGGTTTGCGGGAATCTGAACGGGTTTTTTTCCCCAATATTTTACCAAAGCAATATTGCTGGGCGCTTTCCAAGTTACTTTGCCGTTATCAGGTAATTTTTGATAGACCCCTGGCAAAAAATCTTTTTCCGTCATTTGGAATGGGTATTTTGGACAAATATAAGCAGGGGGAAGCGTACTGGGCATCGGATTGAAATAAATTCTTATTTTCGTTGGAGTTGCACCGACCATGAAAAAAAGAATTGTTTACATAACCATCTGTGTTTTGATTTGCCTTGCCATAGGATTCCTTTCCAGCATAGCCACCCAAAGTTCGGTAAACGACTGGTATCTTAGCCTCAACAAGCCATTCTATACACCTCCAAACTGGCTTTTTGCTCCTGTTTGGACTGCCCTATACATTATGATGGGAATTGCCGCAGGTATTGTTTGGTCCAAAGGCTACCACCATATTTGGGTAAAGACCGCCCTGTACCACTTTGCTTTTCAGTTGTTGCTCAATGCGCTGTGGAGCATTGTTTTCTTCGGATTAAAAAATCCGCTTGCGGGCATGGTGGTTATTTTGGCTTTGCTAACAGTGATCATACTCACCATAAAATGGTTCAAGGTCATTAGCAAACCTGCCGCACTTTTAATGATTCCCTATGTGCTGTGGGTGGCCTTTGCCGCTGCTCTGAACTATAAAATTTGGGAGCTTAACCCTTAACCCGAAGCCATTTCCAAAAGCTTCAACATGGTTTTATGGTTACGGGTAGTAGCCTCTACTTTTAACTTATTTTCAATAAGGTTGTTATTGAGTTTTGCCCTACCGTACCCATTTTTACATAGTAAATACACACATTGGTTCGTAATTTGGTATCCCTCATGTTCAAAATGAAGTTGATTGAACTGATTGACCAATTCCTCTTTTGAAGGAGTTTTGAGCAAAACGTAGTACAGTTTATTTTCTTCACTTTCCTTTGCAAAAGGATTGGCCTCCAAAATGGCTTTCACATCTTCTTTTTTAATCACCAAGGTTGGTACATCAAACCCAAAACGCTGATGGATTGCATGGGTTACGACCTCCTGAAGTTTTTCTCGGTCAGCTTCGTCACTTTCAAAAACAATGTTCCCACTTTGGATGTATGTTTTTACGTTTTTTAGCCCAGTAGCTTCCAAAATACTAAACAACTCCGTCATTTTAATCTTCTTTTGGCCGCTAACATTGATTCCCCTAAGTAGCCCTATAAATGTATTGCCCATAATAATCGATTCAGAACTCAAATTTATTTTAGTAAATTGAAACGCACATAAATTAACAAAATGAATCAATATATCCTTGCTTTGGACCAAGGCACCACTAGTTCCCGTGCCGTGGTCTTCGACAAAAAGGGAACCATTATTTCCATAGCACAGAAAGAATTCACACAAATATTCCCTAAACCAGGCTGGGTAGAGCACGATCCCGATGAAATTTGGTCCACCCAAGCGGGAATGGCCGCAGAAGCTGTAAGCAAAAAAGGACTCAAAGCATCCCAAATGGCAGCCATTGGCATTACCAATCAGCGGGAAACCGTTGTGGTTTGGGACAAAAACACTAGCGAGCCCATTTACAATGCCATTGTTTGGCAAGACAAGCGTACAGCGGATTATTGCGACCTACTAAAGAAAGAAGGAAAATCCGATATGATCCGTAAAAAAACCGGATTGGTGATTGATGCTTATTTTTCGGGCACCAAGGTGAAATGGATTCTGGATAATGTGGAAGGTGCCAGGGAAAAAGCAGAGGCCGGTGATTTGGTGCTCGGAACCATTGATTCATGGCTTATTTGGAAAATGACGGATGGAGGGCTTCATGTTACCGATGTGACCAACGCCTGCCGCTCCATGCTGTTCAATATCAATACCATGGATTGGGATGATGAGCTTTTGGAACTGTTGACCATTCCCAAGAGCATGCTTCCCGAAGTGAAACAGTCCAGTGAAGTCTATGGACACACCACTCCCAATTTATTCGCCACCCCAATCCCGATTGCAGGAATTGCCGGTGACCAGCAGGCTGCTTTGTTCGGTCAAATGTGTACCAAAAAGGGCATGGTAAAAAACACTTACGGCACAGGGTGTTTTATGTTGATGAACATTGGCGAAAAACCGATAGTTTCCGAAAATAACCTCCTTACCACGGTAGCTTGGAAAATCAACGGAAAAACTCATTACGCACTCGAAGGAAGCATTTTTATTGCTGGTGCGGTGGTGCAATGGCTTCGTGATAGCTTACATATTATAAAAACATCTTCGGAAGTGGAAAAACTGGCCAGTTCGGTGGATAGTTCGGACGGAGTGGTTTTTGTTCCCGCTTTTGCCGGTCTGGGCGCCCCACATTGGAACCAAAAGGCCCAAGGAACCATTTTTGGACTCACTCGTGGAAGTACCGATGCACATATTGCGCGTGCCGCTCTGGAATCCATTGCTTATCAAACCATGGATATTCTAAAAGCCATGGAAGCCGATTCGGGAATTTCCATAAAAGAATTGCGGGTTGATGGCGGAGCAACCGTAAATGATATGCTGATGCAGTTTCAGGCCGATGTATTGAACACCGTTACCGTAAGGCCCAAGATTGTGGAAACCACAGTGATGGGTGCCGCATATTTAGCTGGTTTGGCCGTAGGTTATTGGGAAAGTCCAGAGGAAATCCAAGATATTTGGCAGACCGATGTGCATTTTAACCCAACCAAAGAACGCAACACCATTGAAGAAGGCATAAAACGGTGGTACAAGGCCATTAAGGCACTGAAATTTTGGACGGAGAACCTTTAATTTTTCAAATAACACAAACACTAACATTCCCTTATATGACTCCATTTGTTTCTGAAATTGTAGGTACTTTTTTGTTGATGGTACTCGGATGTGGCGTAAATGCCAACGTATCCCTGCAAAAAACCTACGGTAATGGTTCTGGCTGGATTGTAATCTCAACTGGATGGGCTTTTGCAGTTTATACCGGCGTTGTGGTCGCTGGGCCGCACAGCGGTGCGCATATCAATCCCGCAGTAAGTATTGGGTTGGCTGTGGCTGGTGAATTTCCTTGGAGCGAAGTCCCAAGCTATGTTTTGGCCCAGTTTATAGGTGCGATGTTCGCAGCGTTTTGCGTATGGCTGGTAAACAAAGATCATTTTGATGCCACCGAGGATGGGGGCACCAAACGAGGTGTCTTTTGTACAGCTCCCGCCATACCCAATACATTTACAAACCTTTTTTCGGAGGTTTTGGGCACTTTTGTATTGGTTTTCTCCGTGCTTTATTTTACCGATGCGGTGCTATCCACGGACAATGTAATTATTGGCCTGGGTTCATTGGGAGCCTTACCCGTGGCTTTAATTGTTTGGGGCATAGGTTTATCCTTGGGCGGTACCACAGGCTATGCCATAAATCCTGCCAGGGATTTGGGGCCTCGTATTGTTCATGCACTATTGCCTTTAAAAAATAAGGGGCATAATGGATGGAACTATGCTTGGGTTCCTGTAATTGGACCTATTTTGGGAGCTGCCATAGCGGCTTGGATTGCTATTGCCTTACAATAGTTCCTTTAGGAAACAATGGCTTGGGCGGCAATGAACGCCCCTGTCCATGCATTTTGAAAATTAAATCCGCCCGTGATGGCATCCACATTAATGATTTCGCCTGCAAAATACAGGTTGGGATGTAATTTGCTTTCAAATGTCTTAAAATTGATTTCCTTTAAATCCACCCCACCAGCGGTAACAAACTCTTCTTTAAAGGTGCTTTTGCCTCCTACTTTAAATGACGAAGCTGTTAATTGCTCCGCCAATGCTTGCAATTGTTCTTTAGTGATGTCTGCCCAGCGTTCCTCGGGCGCTATGTTCGCTGCATCCACCAAACGTTTCCACAACCGTTTTGGAAGTTCAGTTACATTGGTACGCATCACGGTTTTTTTAGCTTCAACGCCTTTCAATTCCTTAAGGTAGGCCTCCATGGAATCTGTGCTATAATCGGACAACCAGTTTACCTTTATTCTAAAAGAATAATTGTAATCGTGCAGAAGGTTGGCGCCCCAGGCTGAGAGCTTCAAAATGGCGGGGCCGCTCAAACCCCAATGGGTTATCAAAAGTTGGCCATCGGCATAAAGCAGGGCATCTTCCTTAATCTTACTTTTTAGGTTCAACGTTTTTTTGTCCGTATTAAAGGTTTTCTTTGACATTACCTCAACAGTGGCATAGGTGCTTATTCCTTGGATGCCCTTAAGCCTTTCATCGTTGATATTAAATGTGAAGAGAGAGGGCACGGGCGAAACAATATGATGCCCCAAATTTTCCAGTTGTTTCCAAATTTTGGGGTTACTGCCCGTGGCAAGCATTAGTTTTTTGGTTTGATAATATTTGTTCATGGTAGTTACTTGCCAGCCTTCCCCGGTTTTGCTTATTGCCCTTACGGCGCTGTTTTTCAAAACCTGTACACCCAATCGGTCTGCCTCGCCGACCAGACAGTCTATTATACTTTGAGAAGAATCGCTTTTTGGGAACACGCGACCATCATCTTCAATTTTAAGCGGTACGCCTCTTTCCTCAAAAAAAGCCATGACGTCCATTGGGGCATATTTGTGGAAAGGGCCCAAAAGTTCCTTTTCCCCTCTTGGATAGTTCGTTGTCAACTCTTTAGGTGAAAATTCACCATGGGTTACATTACAACGTCCGCCACCCGAAACCTTTACTTTGGAAAGTACGGTTTTGCCCCTTTCAAAAATGGCAATATTAAGTTGAGGCGACAATTCCGCTATTTGAATAGCTGCATAAAATCCAGCTGCACCACCTCCTACTATTATAACGTCGAACATTAATTCACACGTTCCGGATAATTGGTAATGATGCCATCGACCCCGAACTCGGTCATTTTTTGAATATCCTCGGGTTCGTTTACCGTCCATGTATAGACTTTTAATCCCTCAGCTTGGATTTTTGCCGTGTTTTCTTGGGTAAGCGTTTTATAGTTTGGGTTTATTGCAACTGCTTTTAGTTCTTTGGCCACTTCAATTGCTTCGAGTGGATCTTCGGAAGTTAAAACCGCAATTTTTATATCCTTGTTTTTCGCTCTCATGGCTTTGAGCTCATCCCATTTGAAACTTGAAATTACAAAGTTTTCGGGGCTCCACCCTTCCTTTTCGATATAATAGTTGACAATATGATTGACCCTATCGGCTGTTCCGGCACCTTTAAGCTCGATATTTAGAGCAACCTGGTTGTTCATAAGCTTTAACACATCCTGGAGCATTGGGATTTTGTGTCCACCATCCAAAGTGAGTTGCCTTAGTTGAACAATATTGTATTCTTCAATATTTCCGCCGGAATTGGCCAGTCTATCCACCGTTTCATCATGAAAAACAACGATTTCTCCGCTATCAATTTTAAACACGTCAATTTCTATCATATCAACGCCAAGATCCATCGCTTTTTGAACCGATGCCAAAGTATTTTCGGTCTCGTGGCCCATGGCTCCTCGGTGGCCTATCACCAATGGTTTTGATTTTGTCATTTCGCAACTGGTTAAAAGCAGGGCAGCTGTAAGAGCTACAAGTAAGTTTTTCTTCATTTTGGGTTGGTTTTGATGGTTAAAAATACGATTTGCAAACGAAAAACATCAATTTACCACCTTAAAGATATAGGATTGAAGCGGTTCTAATTCCAAGTGTATCTGGCCTTGTCCATTGTTAACGTACATCTTCTTTTTAACCTTTCCGTACAACTCCTCCGTCAATGGATACTCCCCATCCGATAATTGCCATTTGTCAATAACATCTTCGGGAACTTTAAAGTCGAAGGAATAGTGTTTGTGTCCATCAAAATTGGATAGGATAATTAGCTTCTCCCCGGCGGACCATCTCACATAGGAAAGCACTCTGTGATCGTATCCTTCCGTGTTGTCCTTATTGTAAAAATGAATCTCTTGATACCCACCCATCAAAGCTTCACTATTTATAGTGAAATTCAAAAGTCGTTTATAGAAATCCCTTAAACTTTTCTCCTCTTCCGATAATTGACCGCCATCGAATTTTTTGTTGTTGACCCATCGTTGATGGTGTGGCACCCCGATATAATCGAAAATTGAAGTTCGTGTTGGGCTGCCAAAGCCTGCATCTGCTTCTGCGGGCTCACCAACTTCTTGCCCAAAATAGATCATGGTGGGCGAGGTACTTATGGTAGTGGAAACTACCATTGCCGGCTTTCCCAATTGGGCATTTCCCACAAAATCGGGACTGGCTATGCGCTGCTCATCGTGGTTTTCCAGAAAGTGTAGCATATGGTGCTCTATATCGGCCATTCCTTTTTGCACTACAGGAATGTGGTCTGTCCATCCGTAGCCCTTCATTATATGTTTGATGCTATCGTAAAATTCTACCTTATCGTAGAGGTAATCCATTTTACCTTGGTGAATATAATCGCGGTACAAACTTGTGTTATAAACTTCGGCCAATAAAAATGCATCTGGATTTTTCATTTTGATGTTGGAATTGAGGTAACTCCAAAACTCCACCGGAACCATTTCGGCCATATCAAAACGGAAACCATCCACACCAAAATCCAACCAATACTGGGCTATGTTCTTAAACTTGTACCAAGAATCCGGCAGGGTCTTGTCTTTCCAAAATTCGTAATGTGCTTTATAATTTTTTTGATGGTATGCTTCGGGCAATTCTTCATAGTCTTTGGTTCCATCTGGACGAACTCCGTAGTTGATCTTTACGGTTTCGTACCAGTCGTTAAAATGAGGTTGTGCCAGTCGGGAGCCGTTGCCCGTCCATTTTGCAGGAACTTCTTCAAACTTGGAGTCCACTAACCTATTTTCATCTCCTCCCAAAGGCAAATATCCATCTTGCCATTGAGGCACTCCAAATGCTTCATTGGGGATGTAGTAAAAATTGTTGTTTACATCATATTCTTTGGATGTATCATCGGAGGCTCCAAAATCCTCCACTCCTTCGGGGTTGGTAATTCCTTTGTAATTTCTGGCAACGTGATTGGGAACAATGTCGATGATTACTTTTAGGTCAGCTTGGTGCGTTCGTTGAATCAAATCCTTGAATTCTTCCAATCGTTTTGATGGGTCTGTGGCGAGGTCGGGATTTACATTGTAGTAATCCTTAACGGCATAGGGAGAGCCCGCCCTTCCTTTGACAATATCGGGGTCGTCATTCGAAATTCCGTAGGCGGTATAGTCGTTGATTACGGCATGGTGGGGCACTCCTGTGTACCAAATGTGCGTAACGCCAAGATTTTTAATCTCGCGGAGAGCCTTGTCCGAGAAATCGGCGAACTTGCCCACCCCATTTTCTTCGATGGTACCCCAAGGCTTGTTGGTAGCATTGGTGTTTCCGAAGAGACGGGTAAATACCTGATAGACTACTTGTTTCTTCTTCATTGGTGGAGGGGTCGACTTTAGTTTGGTTTGTTGCTTACATGAAGATAACACGGTGAATACAATAAAAAAAGTCAGTATCCCGTTTGTTTTCATATCACAAAGAAGGGATTCTTAAATCAATGTGCAATGGAATCCCTGATCACCAAGGTGGGTTCCAAGATTTTGGTTTGATAGGTTTCCTCCTCCGCTTCGCTCTCTACTTTATCTATCAACATTTTTGCGGCCTCTTCGCCCATTTTTTCCCCATGTTGTGCCACAACAGTAAGGCTTGGGTTGGCATATTTGGACAGCACCCCATCGGTAAATCCTATAAAAGATATATCTTCTGGTATCTTTAGTCCCTTTTTCTGCACAAATCGCATACCACAAACTGCAAAGATTTCATTTACGCACAAAACGGCATCCGGTTCCTTATTGTCCAAAAAGGTTTTTATGGCCCCTTCGTCCATTTCCATTGAGGGCATTTTCAATATCATGGATTCGTCGATTCCAAGGGGACTCTCCTTCAGTGCTTTGAGATACCCTTTGGTGCGGGCTTTACTAACGCTCAAATAATCATCCGTAGTGATAAGGGCTATTCGTTTTTTACCTTGGTCGATAAATTTTTTAGTTGCTTGGTAAGCACCCAGCTCATCATCAATAACTACTTTATCACATTCCACCTCTTGGGTAATCCTATCAAAAAGCACTACGGGGATGCCCTGCTCGGTAACTTCTTTTAAATGATTGTAATCGCCTTTTTCTTGTGTTTCGGAAGAGAGTGACATTATAAAGCCATCAATACTGCCATTGGCGAGCATTTCCATGTTGATGACCTCCTTATCGAAAGATTCTTCGGAAAGACATACAATAACGTTATATCCCCTGGCATTTGCATATTTCTCGATACCCCGAATGACCGTTGTAAAAAAATGATGTACAATATCAGGGATTACAACCCCAATATTTTTGGTGCGCTTATTTTTTAAACTTATTGCAATGTTGTTGGGCTTATAGTTGTACAGTTTTGCAAAGGCCTGTATTTTTTCTTTGGTATCCCTTCCTATTTCCTCACTGTTCTTAAGTGCTTTGGAAACCGTTGATATGGATACTTCGAGTTCTCTGGCTATATCTTTTAAGGTAATCTTTGATTTCAAGGGATAGATAATTTATGCTTTTGGGATACACTCAAATAAAAACAAGTAACTGACCAAATTACACTTTTTAACAAAAACAAAACAACCACTTAAAAAACCACTTCTTGAATTAGTTGCCCCAATCAAAGAATAAAAATGTTATATTAGTAGCAATATTGCGGAATCCGTAATTATAAACACACTTTTTAGGATTTAAGCAAGTAAGCTGTTTAAGTTTTGTAAAAAATACACTTCTTAAAGTTATCAACACGAAACCGTTTTCGCCGTGTTTTGCAATATAGTTAAATTTAGATTAACCTTTTTTTTATATATGTTTAACACTTGAATTAAAATTAACTAAACTTAAATTAATTATTTATGAAAATTACGCTACTAAGAAGCTTTTTGTTGCTTGGGGCATTTTTATGCTTTGGGATGGCGAAAGCTCAGACAGTATCAGGTACTGTTTCGGATGCGAATGGGCCGTTGCCAGGGGCAAGCGTATTGGTAAAAGGTACTACCAATGGTACGCAGACCGATTTTGATGGCAACTATACCCTTAACAATGTTGAAGATGCCGCAACATTGGTTTTTAGTTACATTGGTTACAAGACCCAAGAAATTGCAGTTAATGGACAATCCTCTATTAATGTAACCTTGGAAGAAGACGCACAAGCTTTGGATGAAGTTGTAATTATCGGTTACGGGCAAACCACCGTAGATGATGCTACAGGGGCAGTTGCCGTTGTTAACTCGGAAGATTTTAACCAAGGGGTTATTTCATCTCCGGAACAGTTGATCCAAGGTAAAACAGCCGGTGTACAAATTACCCAAAGTAGTGGTGAGCCAGGTGCAGGTATCAATGTTAGGATTCGAGGTACAAGTTCTGTTCGTTCCAATAACAACCCCCTTTTTGTTGTGGACGGCATGCCTCTTACCGGGCAGGATACTTCCGCAGGTGGAGCTGATGTAGGTACTGGAACAAGTTCCTCCAAAAACCCTTTGAGTTTCCTTAACCCTAATGACATTGAGAGTATCAGTATCCTAAAAGATGCATCGGCTACGGCCATATATGGTTCCCGTGGTGCGAACGGTGTTGTGATCATTACCACCAAAAGCGGTAAAACAGGACAGGGAAGGTTTGAGTTTACATCAAACCTAAGCTACTCAACTCCCGCAAAAACTTTTGACCTTCTAGACAGAAACGAGTTCTTGACTGCACTGCCAGAATATGGAGGGGATCCCAATGCTTTGGATTTTGGATCTAACACCGATTGGCAGAACCTCATCCTTAGAAGCGTGGCTTCACAAAACCAAAACCTTTCCTATGCCAAAAATTACGGGAGCGGAAACATTCGTGCTTCTTTTGGGTACGGAAAACAGTTTGGTGTAGTAGAAGGCTATGCACAAGAAAGGTTAACAGGTAGGATCAATGCATCTCAAAGATTCTTTGACAACAAATTGAAGATTGATGCCAACCTTACCGCTTCAAGAATCAACGATGATGGCGGAGCGATTAGTAACAACTCAGGTTCTACAGGGGATTTGCTCGGTGCTGCTTATTTTGCCAATCCTACTTGGCCGGCAAGAACAAGCTTTTCTACCGGGGGTAGTGAAATCAACCCACTCCAACTACTGAACTATTACGATGATGTGACCCACACCGATAGATTTTTGGGGAACGTTTCCGCAGAATACAGTCTTACCGATGAGTTGAAGGCCAAAGTTGCTGTTGGCTACGATGATTCAAGTTCAGAAAAGTACCAGGTTCAATCCGCTTTATCAACCGGTATTGGCAACGCTCCTGGACAAGGGCAAGGTGCTCTAAGTACTGTGGAGGTAACCGGTAAACTTTTAGATATTACCCTTAGTTACAATAAGGAGTTCGACAATTCTAAGTTGACCGCCTTACTTGGTTACTCTTTCCAGAGCTACCAAAGAGCAGGTAAAAATATAACAGCATTGGGATTCGGATCATCTGATTTGAACTCGATGATTTCCGATTTAGGGACTGCCACTTCGACCATAGAAAGCCAACTTGATGGCAGATACCAACAATTCGGTTACAACAACACTGGAACGTTTGTAAATCGTTTGTTTGTTGACGAACCCGGAACTTTTGATGTGGCCAGTCCCACAGGTGTTCCTATTAGCGCCGTTGCTGGAGACTATTTTGATTCTACCGACGAGCTACAGTCTTTCTTTGGAAGAGCCGAATATTCCATTGCCAACAAATATATTGTTACTGGTACATTGAGAGTTGATGGTTCTTCTAGATTTGGACCAAATAATCAATATGGTTACTTCCCTTCAGGTGCATTTGCGTGGAAATTGAATGAAGAGGATTTTATTGGAGATACTTTCTCTACTCTTAAGCTTCGTCTAGGTTATGGTATCACAGGTAACCAAGAAGGTTTGGGATATGGTAACTTTACCGTAAGGCAACGATTTGCAGGTATTGGCATCGATCAAAATCAGAATATCAATGCACCGGGACTTGCGATACAATCCTTTACAAATGATGATTTGAAATGGGAAGAGACGGCACAAGCCAACATCGGTCTTGATTTTGGTATAAACAACAATAGGTTTTCCGGTACACTGGATTTTTACCATAAAACCACAAACGATTTGCTACTTCAGCAAGAGGCGGCACAGCCTTCACCTCAACCATTTTACTTTGGTAATTTAGATGCCAAAGTAATAAACCAAGGTGTTGAACTTTCCATGAACTACGATATCATCCAAATGGAGGATGCCAATTGGAACCTTGGGTTCAACGTAGCCTACAACGATAACATGGTAGAGGATTTCGACGGACAAATTCAAACAGGTGAAATCAACGGTAACGGACTTACCGGAGCTTTCGCTCAATTGTTGGCCGGTGGACAACCATTATTCTCTTATTACTTAAGAGAGTTTGGTGGATTTGATGAAAACGGAATCTCTATATATCCAAATGGGGATGTACAGGAGTTTGTTGGGAAAAGCGCGTTGCCAAAAGTTAACTTGGGTATCAGCACAAGTGCTTCCTATAAAAATTGGGACTTCAACGCATTCCTTGCCGGACAGTACGGCTTCTATGTGTACAACAACACACAAAACGCTTACTTTACAGCCGGTATTATCGGTGTAGGTAAAAATGTAACGCAAGATGTACTTACCAACGGTGAGTCCAACGCCAATGCTGCAGATGTCTCAACAAGGTTTTTGGAAAAAGGTGACTTCTTAAGATTGCAAAATGCCTCGTTAAGCTACAACGTGCCACTAAGCGGAGATGGAACCTTACAAAGTTTGCGTTTATCCTTGATTGGCCAAAACTTGTTTATCATTACAGATTATTCAGGTCTTGATCCAGAGGTTAACGTACCAAAATCTTTGAACAACATACCATCTTTGGGAATCGATTATACCGCTTTCCCAAGATCTAGAACAGTTACATTAGGTATTAGTGCAACTTTTTAAAAAAATTATTCTATGAAAGCTATCAAACTAAATAAAATTTATATCTGGACAATCGCATTGGCGATGTTTGGTTGTACAGATCTGGAAATTGAACAGACAGATTCCATCTTCACCGACTTGAGTGGAGAATTTACTGGAGTCCAAGCTGGTGCCAGCCTTACTGCACTTTACAATGCAGTGAGGGGACAAACCGAAAGCCAAGAAAATTTATATGCTCTTGCAGAAGTAAGTACAGATGAGTTTGTAGTCCCTACCCGTGGTACAGATTGGGGAGATAACGGGGTTTGGAGAACTTTGCATTCCCATACCTGGAGTCCAACACACCAAAGGGTAAAAAATACTTGGAACGATCAAAACAGTAATGTGTATAACGCTACCACCATTATTGACAGTAGAAGTAACCCAACACCTCAACAAGCTGCAGAAGCCAAGTTTTTAAGAGCTTACAGCATGTTTTGGCTGATAGACCTTTTTGGTCAGGTGCCGTTTAGAACACCGGATGAAGGCCCAGATGTTAACCCAACGGTTATGACCCGGGCAGAAGCTTTCGACTTTGCTGTAAAAGATTTGACCGAAGCCATTCCGGACCTACCATCTGTAGGGCCAAGTGAAGATTTGGTCAGAGCTTCAAAAGCTGCTGGAATGCTGCTATTGGCCAAGTTCTACCTGAACAAGCATATTTTTACAGGTACCGGAACCCCAGAAACCTCCGATATGCAACAAGTAATTAACTTGGTAGATGATATCGCAGCTGAAGGTTTTGCCTTGCAAGAAGGCTATTTTGAGTTGTTTACCGATGATGTGGATACTGAAACCATATTCTTTACCACTTCAAGTGTTGGTAATGTTATTTGGAACGGTTTGCACTATAACCAAATTGTTCCAGACCAAGCTGGTGGATGGAACGGATTTACTACGATTGCAGAATTTTACGATTTGTTCGAAGGTGATCCAAATGTGAACACCCCAGGATCAGGTCAGGAAGAAAGAAGAGGTTTTGTCCCAACTGATGGAACCAACTTTGGTATTGGTAACGGTTTCCTAATTGGACAACAGTACGATGCCAACGGCAATCCATACAAGGATAGAACTGGGGCTCCCTTGGCATTTACCAAAGAATTACCTGGTTTGTTGGGCAACAACGAAAGAACTGGTATTCGAGTAATTAAATACAACCCAGCCAATGGTGCTTTTGCCAACCACAAGATTGTATTTAGATATGCCGATGCATACCTAATGAAAGCCGAGGCTATGTTGAGAAGTGGAGGAGACCCCACAGCAATGGTTAACGAACTTAGAGCGCTAAGAGGAGCCTCTCCATTAGGAAGTGTTACCGAGCAAGACCTTATTGATGAGAGAGGAAGGGAATTATATGGTGAGCAATGGAGAAGAAATGACTTGATCCGTTTTGGACAGTTTACCGCTCCATGGTCTTACAAAGAGGTTTCTGGGGATGACACTAAAAACTTGTTCCCTATTCCTGCTACGGCAATTATTTCTAACCCTAATTTGGTTCAGAACCCAGGCTACTAATAATTCAAAGTTTAAGCTGTTTTTATATATGAAAAGACCACCGATCGGTGGTCTTTTCTTTTTAACTCAACATATATTAATCAAATATTAGTCTTTTCTTAGGTTAATATTAATCATTTGCACCTGATAATATACTGAGTAAATAGTTATATTATCCCAGCTATCGATGAAAGAAATGAGAGGACAGTTCCGTATTATTTTTTTATTACTGTTAACCTTGGTAAGTTGCAATACAAACAAGCAGAACAAACTATTTGTTCTAAAAAACTCCAAGGATACCGGGATAAAATTCAAAAATCAACTCAAACAAACCCCAGACCTCAATATCCTAAACTACCTTTATTTTTATAACGGAGCAGGTGTTGCAGCAGGGGACTTCAATGGAGATGGCCTTGTGGACCTCTACTTTACCTCTAACCAAGAATCGGACAGATTATACTTAAACCAAGGTGATTTCAAATTCGTAGATGTTACCGCTCCATCGCAAATAATCAACAAAACAGGTTGGACCACCGGAGTCACCCAGGCCGATGTCAACAACGATGGTCTTCTCGACATATACGTATGCAAAGTCGGAGATCATGAATCCATCCGAGGTCAAAATCTACTCTTCATCAATCAAGGAAATAACGAACAAGCTATCCCAACATTTAAGGAGGAAGCGGCTAAATATGGATTGGACTTTATAGGATATTCCACCCAAGCAGCCTTTTTTGATTATGACCTGGATGGAGATCTGGATATGTACTTAATGAACCATTCCGTAAATCCAAACCGCTCTTATGGGAAAGGCTCCAAACGAAAAATAGTGGATTCCATGTCTGGCGATATACTGTTTAAAAATGAAAATGGCCAATACATTGATGCCTCCAAAGAAGCCGGAATATTCCAAGGCACCATTGGCTATGGATTGGGACTTGCCATAAGCGATGTCAACAACGATGGATACCCAGATATTTACATAGGCAACGACTTTTTTGAAAACGATTACCTCTACATCAACCAAAAAGATGGCACATTTAAAGAAACCATTTCTGAAGATGATACAAAGCTCGGTCACACCACCCACTTTTCCATGGGTAACGATATAGCGGACATTAACAACGATGGCCTTTCCGATATTTTATCATTGGACATGCTTCCAGAAGATTTGGAAGCCTATAAAACATCTGGGCTGGAACACCCCTACCCTGTGTATCAACAATATCTAAATAATGGTTTTGCACCTCAATACATGTCAAACGCACTGCATTTAAATTTGGATGGCGAAAACTTTGGGGAAATTGCCAACCTAAGTGGCATTGATGCTACGGAATGGTCTTGGGGAGCACTTTTTGCCGATTATGACAACGACGGTTTCAAAGACCTTTTTATTTCCAACGGAATTCAAGGCGTCACCAACGATATGGATTACATCAACTATATATCCAATGAGGAAATTCAAAAAAACATAGAACAAGGCTTGTCCGACAAGGATATGGAACTTATTGACCGTTTGCCCAAGAAAAAAGTACAGAACTATTTCTACAAAAATAAAGGAGGAACGCAGTTCAAAAATGTTACAACTACTTGGGGGCCACAAATAGATTCTTACAGCAACGGCTGTGTATATGCCGATTTGGACAATGATGGCGATTTGGATTTGGTGGTAAACAATGTGAACCAAGATGCCTTTATCATGGAAAATACCCTAAAGGGCAACAATTATCTTAAAATCCAATTTGATGGGAGCCCTAAAAATAAATTCGGCCTTGGTGCAAAAGCAATTGTATTCGGTAAAACCGGAAAATCGGTTCAAGAAAACATCCCTACCCGTGGATTTATGTCGGCCAAGGACAATAGTCTAAACTTTGGTGTTGGCAAAGATTCCATAATTGATTCCATTCAAGTTATTTGGCCTCAAGGAAAGTATCAAACCATTAAAAACGTAAAGGCCAACCAAGTGTTACAACTGTCTTATTCAGATGCATCTGGAAACTATTTTGCAGAAAAAGACAGAGAGTCAACACCCAACTTTTATACCTCATCAGGTAATTTGAACTTTGTCCATAAAGAATATACAACACTCGATTTTGACCGTAATCCTCTCATTCCCTTTGCCTATTCCAACGAGGGCCCATCAATTTCCGTTGGGGATATCAACAACGATGGATTGGATGATATCTTTATCAGTGGGGGCAAAAAACAGGCTTCAAAACTTTATTTACAAGATGCTGAAGGCAATTTCAAAGAACATCAAAATGACATTTTTGAAGAAGATGCCATCAATGAAGATACCAGCCATGTATTTGCGGATATTGATAAGGACGGCGACCTTGATTTGGTAGTGGTCAGTGGAGGCAACGAATTTACCACTGGCAAACCGCTACAACCCAGGCTGTATCGTAACAATGGTGGTCGGCTTTTAAAAGAGAATACCTTAACACAGATTGAAGTCAACGCATCCAAAATAGATGCCGTTGATTTTGACAATGATGGGGATTTGGATTTATGTATTGCTTCCAACGCAGTACCGACACAATTTGGGGCAAAAGCCAAGCAATATCTTTTAGAGAATGATGGTACAGGAAGCTTTAAAGAAGTGACCAACTCCTTTGCACCGGAACTTCAAGATGTTGGAAACATAAAAGACTTTGTTTGGAAAGATATTGATGGCAACGGATTCCTAGACCTTATTGTAGCCGGGCATTGGACACCAGTGACAATCTTCCTGAACAACGGAAAACAACTTTCTTCACAAAAAAACAACGGACTTAGCAACACCAACGGCTGGTGGAACACCATTGAATTGGCCGATTTGGACAATGATGGAGATTTGGATATCCTTGCCGGCAATTGGGGGCTCAACACAAAATTCAGTGCATCTCTGGAAAAACCCCTAACGCTCTACATTAACGATTTTGACAATAACGGCTCCATTGAGACTGTAGTCACCCATTTTCACGGGGATCGCGAAACCGCTTTCGCCTCCAAAGATGAGCTGGCCAAACAAATGCCCTTTTTAAACAAAAAATTCCTCTTCTATAAAGATTTTGCAAAAGCCTCTTTGGAAGAGCTTTTTGGAAAAAATAAACTGGAAGAAGCCATCAAAAGAAAAGTATATACGCTCAATACTTCCTATTTTAAAAATGATGGCAGTAATAATTTTACAGAAAAGCAATTGCCGCATTTAGTGCAATCTTCAACCGTGAACGATATTTACTTGGCAAAAAACAATAAAGAAAAGATTAATGAAATATTAATGGTCGGCAATAATTTTGAGATAAGCACCCAACTTGGTAGATTGGATGCTTCACACGGATTTTTATTGAAAAATGACGATCAGGGAAATGTGAGTTGGAAGCAAAACCTGGGAATTTCCGGTGCAGCCAGAAAAATTGAAAAAATAGTTATCGATGGGAAAGAAGCCTTCATTATTACAATGAACAATGATGCCCCCACTTTTTTGGTCAAAAAACAGAACGATAAATGAAACTGAAATATATAGCCGTAAACCTTATTTTGATAGCTCTGGCAGCATGTAACAACCAAGAAACTGCCCAATCAAAAGAAGAGGAAACAACAAAAACCCTTTTTACTCTGTTGAAACCAGAGCAAACAGGTGTGGATTTTATCAACAATGTAGAGAACAAGAAAAATTTCAACATTTTTAAATACCGTAACTTTTACAATGGTGGCGGTGTGGCCATTGGCGATATCAACAATGATGGTCTCCAGGATATTTACCTGACCGGGAACATGGAGCCCAACAGACTTTATTTGAACAAAGGAAACATGAAGTTCGAGGACATCTCCAAAAGTGCAGGTGTTCTGGGGAACAAACCTTGGTCAACAGGGGTGGTCATGGTGGATATCAACCACGACGGCCTGTTGGACATCTATGTCTCCAATGCCGGAAACATGGAGGGAAACAACCACGATAACGACCTATACATCAACAACGGCGACCTAACCTTTACAGAAAAAGCCAAAGAGTACAATTTGGCCAAAACGGGATTTTCAACACACGCTTCCTTTTTTGATTACGACAAAGACGGTGACCTCGATGCATACATTCTAAACAACAGCAATATTCCCGTAAGCAGCCTTGGGTATGCGGAGCAGCGCGAAGTGAGGGCACAGGATTGGGAAGGCGTCCCCGACATTTTCAAGGGTGTTGGCGATATGCTTTTGCGCAACGACAACGGTAAATTCGTGGATGTAAGTGAAAAAGCAGGAATCTACGGCAGTTTGATTGGTTTTGGACTTGGTGTACTGGTCACGGACTTTAACGGCGACCTCTATCCAGATATTTATGTTTCCAACGATTTTTATGAGAGAGATTATCTCTACATCAATCAAAAAGACGGTACATTTTCCGAAGAAATCAAAGATTGGACCTCCCATCTGAGCCTTTCCGCCATGGGAATCGATATTGCGGACATTAATAACGATGGGCATAACGATATTTTCATCACCGATATGTTGCCCGAAGAAGAATCCAGGGTAAAATCCGTGATGGAGTTTGAAGGATACAATGTTTTTGATTTAAAACAAAGTAAAGATTTTGGTCAACAATACATCCAAAACACCTTACAACTCAATAACGGAAACGGTACATTCTCCGAAGTGGCCTATTACAGTGGCGTAGATGCTACCGACTGGAGCTGGGCCGGACTCATGTTCGATATGGACAATGATGGCCTCAAGGACATATTTATTACCAACGGTATCAACCACGACCTTACCGATTTGGACTTTGTAGACTTTTTTGCCAACGAGATTGTTCAAAAAATGGCCCTGACCGGCAAAAAGCAATCCATAGATTCCATCATCAACAAAATGCCGATAAAACCCCAACCAAACTATGCTTACAAGAACAACGGCGATATTACCTTTAAAAATGCCAATAAGGAATGGGGCTTTGAGCTGCCCTCCCGCTCCAATGGTGCCGCTTATGCCGATTTGGACAACGACGGAGATTTGGATTTGGTGATCAATAATGTAAACACACCGGCCTTTATCTATAAAAACAACACAGAATCACAATTGGACAACAATTACATCCAATTAAAGTTCAAAGGTCCGGAAAACAACCCATTTGCCGTGGGCACATTGGCCAAACTCTATTTTGATGGCAACATTGTAAACCAAGAACTGATTCCTTCAAGAGGTTTTCAATCATCCGTTCAGTACGATATGACATTTGGTTTGGGCAAATCTGAAAAACTGGATTCCATTCGCATTGTTTGGCCCGATGAACAAACCCAAAAACTGGAAAATGTAGAGGTCAATCAAGTATTGACATTAGACCATGCCAATGCCACAGAAACTTATACAATTCCCAAAAAAACAATAAAAAAATCTTTTTTGTCAGAACTGGACAACAATCTAGTTGCAGAGCACAAAGAAGATAATTACAACGATTTTGACTACGAAGGACTGATTTCCCATAAGCTTTCACAAGAAGGCCCATCGTTGACCGTTGGTGATATAAATGGCGATGGAAACGAGGATCTCTTCATTGGAGGGGCAAAAGGGCAATCCGGAACCCTCTACCTACATACAGGGAATGGCAAAGTAACCCCAAAAAAAACAACAGTTTTTGATGAAGACAAAGCATTTGAAGATGTTGCCGCAGCATTTTTTGATGCCGATGGTGATGGAGACCTCGATTTGGTTGTAGGCTCTGGCGGAAACAACGTTGGTCTGGAAAGAAATTATAGGGCACGCTTGTACTTGAATGATGGGAACGCAAACTTTTCAAAATCAGAAAACGAACTACCTTCAACATTCAAAAACATATCCACAATAGCTCCTCAAGATTACGACAATGATGGCGATATGGATCTTTTTATAGGTTCTCGAAGTGTAGTGGGCGTTTATGGCATATCTCCTGACCATCTATTGTTGGAAAATGCAGGATACGGTACCTTTAACAATGTGACCGAAAGGTTGGGCTACGACCTCAAAGACGCTGGAATGGTAACCGACTCAAAGTGGGAAGATATGGACGGAGACGGTAAAAAGGACTTGATCGTAACCGCGGAATGGGATACCCCCAAAATTTATAAGAACACAGGCAGAAGGTTATCTAAAATGTCCAGTTCCTTGGATAGTCTTCATGGATGGTGGAACACCGTGGAAACCGCTGATTTGGATGGTGATGGCGACCAAGATTTGATTCTGGGCAACCAAGGGCTGAATCTCCACTACAAACCAACGGAATATGCCCCGATGAAATTGTACATCAACGATTACGACAACAACGGTACCATTGAGCAAATCATGACCATACAAGAAAATGGTGGTGATTATCCCATTCATCAAAAAAGGGAGCTTACAGAACAATTGCCATCACTTAAAAAGCAAAACCTTAAGGCATCGGACTATGCCCACAGGACCATCCAGCAACTTTTCCCAAAAGAGGTAATGGATAAATCCATTGTAAAAAAAGCAGAAACCTCAGCTTCTGTAATAGCAATTAATGAGGGGGGCGGCAAGTTTACCATCAAAAATTTACCGCCAAGAGTGCAACTTTCCTGCGTCTGTGACATCACTTGTACCGATGTGAACAAGGACGGTAACTTGGATTTGATCATGGCGGGCAACAATTATGAGTTCAAACCCCAGTTTTCCCGATTGGATGCCAGCCACGGAAACCTCCTTTTGGGCGATGGCAAGCTAGGGTTTACCTGGCAAGATTATGAGACCAGTGGGTTCAAGGTCAGGGACGAAGTGAAATATTTAAAGCAGTTCAAGGATAAAAATGGTAAAACTTACGTAATTGCGGCCATCAACAACAACAAACCAAAGATTTTCGCCTTAAATGAATAGATTTCTAATCATATTACTTGTAATAATCCTTGTTGCTTCATGCAAAAAGGGAGGAAGTCTGTTTGAAAATCCTGAGCCTCAAAAAACGGGAGTGGATTTTACCAATACGCTTACCTCTTCCAAAGACTTGAGCATTTTGGATTATCTCTATTTTTACAACGGAGGGGGGGTGTCCGTAGGCGACATCAACAACGATGGTATGCCAGATATTTTCTTCACAGGAAATCAAGTCAAGAACAAATTGTACCTCAACAAAGGCAATCTGAAATTTGAAGATATTTCAAGTGCAGCCGGAATCGAAGGAAACAGCGATTGGAACACGGGCGTTACCATGGCCGATGTAAATGGTGATGGCCTCTTGGACATTTACGTTTGTGCGGTGGTGGGTATCAACGGGTTTAACGGTTTCAACGAACTTTACATTAATAACGGGGACAATACGTTTACCGAAAGTGCTGCAAAATATGGGCTTGACTTTGATTCGTACAGTTCCAATGCCGCTTTTTTTGATTATGATCTGGATGGCGACCTTGACCTGTACTTGCTCAACCATGCCGTACATACCCAAAATTCCTTTGGACGTTTTGACCTGAGGTACGAGCGCCGTTATGAAACAGGGGACAAATTGCTTCGCAACGATAATGGCAAGTTTAAGGATGTTAGTGAAGAGGCAGGCATTTACGGGGGTATCAACGGTTATGGTCTTGGTTTGGCCATTGCTGATTTCAATCAAGATGGATACCCGGATATTTATGTGGGCAACGATTTTCATGAAGACGATTATTATTACCTCAACAATGGTGATGGCACCTTTACCGAAAGCTTGAAAAAATATTTTGGGCACACCTCCCGCTTTTCCATGGGCAACGATGTGGCCGACATCAACAATGATGGGCGACCTGATTTGCTGTCCTTGGATATGCTTCCTGAAGATGAAGTTGCCCTAAAATCTTCTGAAGGAGATGATAATATCCAGACCCAAAAAATGCGGATCGATCGTTTTGGGTATCATTATCAGTTTACACGTAATATGTTGTTCGTAAACCAGCCCGATGGAAACTTTATGGAAACGGCCTTAATGAGCGGTATTGCAGCAACTGATTGGAGTTGGAGTGCCCTTTTTGGCGACTACGACCTTGATGGACAACAAGATGTGTTTATTTCCAATGGGATTCCGAAAAGGCCCAACGATTTGGATTTCATCAAATTTGTTTCCAACGACCAAATCCAGCAAAAAATGGACAACACCAAACTTGTGGATCAACAGGCTTTGGATTTAATGCCCTCGGGCAATGTCCATAATTATGTCTTTAAAGGAGGTAAAGACCTTCATTTTGAGGACATGTCCAATAAATGGATTACCAAAGACACACTTGTTTCTGGGGCAACGGCCATAGGCGATTTGGATAATGATGGGGATTTGGATTTGGTAACGAACAATATCAATCAGCCTGCCACCTTTTATATCAATAAAACAAACGACAAAGGCAATTACCTGAAACTAAAGTTCAATTACACCGAAAAAAATATTTTCGGGATTGGAACCAAGGTTTATTCCTATCAAAATGGTAACCTACAATTCAAAGAATTGTTCCCTACCCGAGGTTTTCAAGCATCTTCTGAACCAATGATACATTTTGGTTATAAGAATGTATCAGAAATAGATTCGATTAAAATCATTTGGCCCAACAAGACCAATCAGGTATTAAAAAATGTAGCCGTAAACCAAACGCTTACGGTAGCACCAAAAAACACTAGACCTTTTGATTACTATTCCCTTCGAGAAACTAAAAAACAGTTATTCAGTCCAGTCGACGGCAACCTAGGTTTGGATTTTACGCATACGGAGGACAACTACACCGACTTTAACCGTGAAAAACTGATACCCTACCAAATATCCGATAGGGGTCCAGCATTGGCCATAGGTGACTTAAATGGGGATGGAATGGGCGACATTTTCTTTGGAGGTTCCAAATACGAGCCTTCGCAAATTTTTGTGAAACAAGATTCAATCTTTATAAAGCAAGAGTTCGACAGTCTCCAAAAGGATTCCATTCAAGAAAATGTTTCGGCCACCATTGCTGACTTTAACGGTGATGGAAAAAATGATTTGATCACAACTTCGGGGGGCGGTGATTTTTATGGAAAATCCGAACCATTATTGGATGCCCATTATGTTCAAAAGGATACTGTTTTTGAACATACAAAACTGCCAGAATTCTATCAAAATTCATCCGTTGTAAAACCTTTTGATTTTGACAATGATGGTGATTTGGATGTTTTTATTGGCGGACACACAATTACCGCCAAGTTTGGAGCGCCAGCTAATTCTTATCTACTCGAAAATGAGAATGGAAAATTTAAAGTCAACACAAATTTTGATGGGTTTTCCAAAGGAATGGTAACCGATGCCATTTGGAGCGATTTTGATGGGGATGGCAGCACCGACCTTATTTTGGTGGGAGAATGGATGTCCCCCAAGTTTTTAAAGCAACAAAACGGTTCTTTTACCCAAGTAGAGCAGGTTAACATTTCTGGACTATGGCAAGCCATCGAGGCTTTTGATATAGATGATGACGGAGATATGGATTATCTGCTTGGCAACTGGGGCACCAACTCCAAGTTCAAGGCTTCAGAAGAACATCCGATGAAATTATATTTCAACGATTTTGATGATAACGGTCAAACCGAAACGGTAACGGCCATGGAGAAAAATGGCAACTATTATCCTTTGGAGACATTGGATGGCTTGGCATCACAAATGGTGTATTTGAAAAAGAAATACACTACATACAAATCTTTTGCCGGTGACACCATGGAAGAAATATTCGGAGGGGATGTATTGAATTCATCAACCTTATTGGAGGTCAATACATTAAAATCGGGATATTTGCGAAATGATGACGGCAACTTTGTTTTTGTCCCCTTTAAAAATGAGCTTCAAGTAGCTCCAATCATGTCATTTTTAATACATGATTTTGATGGTGACGGCAATACCGAGGTGCTCGTTGGCGGCAATTACTTTGGAGTAAAACCCTATCACGGTAGATTGGATTCGTTTCCAGGGGCACTCATCCAAAGTGAAAGCAACATTGTTTTGGGCAACCTATTGGGATTGGATTTTACCAAAAAATCAATTCGACATTTAAAAACAATAACACTTAACAAACAAAAATATTTGTTAGCTGTATTCAATAACGATAAAGCACAAGTCTATAAAATCAATGATTAATCGCAAGGCCATGAAAAAAAGAATAAGTTTAATCGCAGCACTAGTGTTGGTTTTGGCATCATGTCAAAAAAAACAGGAGCCCGTTGAAGTCTCCCCGGAAGAACTCCATGCATCCGTGGACAAAGTGATCGAAATAATGATCCATGATATATTCTCACCTCCTGTGGCCAGTAGAATATTTGCGTACTCCAATATTGCGGCATACGAAATTATAGCCAAGAAAAACGAAAAATACAAGTCCTTGGCGGGTCAGGTTACCGATTTGAAAAGTATTCCAGAGCCAAAAAACAGTGAGAACATCAATTACGAAATGGCAGCCTTGATCGCTCACATGGATATTAGCAAAAGACTGATTTTTTCCGAAGAAAGAATGGAAAGCTTTAGGGACAGTCTCTATACCATTTGGATGGATAAAAACGAAACGGTTTTTAATGCCAGCAAGGAATACGGATTGGAAGTTGCTGACTTTGTCGGGGACTGGATGAACAAGGACAACTACAAGGAAACACGCACCATGCCTAAGTTTTCCGTGGACTCTGATGATCCATCGCGCTGGCAACCCACTCCCCCGGCCTACATGAACGGTATTGAACCGCATTGGGATAAAATCCGCCCATTCGCAATCGACTCGGCGCAGCAGTTCAAACCCATACCGCCACCGGAATTCTCCATGGAAGAAGACTCTGATTTTTACAAAGAGGTGATGGAGGTCTACGAAGTGAGAAAAAGCATGGTAGGCAAAGGAGATAAATCGGAAGAAATAGCCATTGCCCAGTTTTGGGATTGTAATCCTTATGTTTCCGTAACCCGCGGACATTTAATGTTCGCCACAAAGAAAATTACCCCGGGAGCTCACTGGATAGGCATTGCCAAAATAGCTTCGAGAAAAACAAATGCCGATTTTGCCAAAACGGTTTACGCTTACACCAAAACCTCCATTGCCATTGCAGACGCCTTTATAAGCTGTTGGGATGAAAAATACAGAAGTAATCTTATACGCCCGGAAACGGTAATCAACGAATATATTGATGACAGTTGGGAACCTGTGCTACAAACACCTCCGTTCCCAGAATATACAAGTGGGCACAGTGTAGTATCGGGGGCAGCGGCCATTGCCCTAACCGATATCTTCGGTGATAACTTTGCCTTTGACGACGACACCGAAGTAGCCTACGGTTTGCCCGTACGTTCCTTCACCTCTTTTAACCAAGCATCCGATGAGGCAGCATTGAGCCGAATGTATGGCGGTATCCATTACCGAGCGGCCATTGAGGTAGGGATTAAGCAAGGAAGGGATCTTGGGAAATTTATAGTGGACAAATTGGATATGACAAAAGGCTAATCCGTATTTTTGCTCCTTAGTTATGAAGAAGATTATTTCAATAATCCTAGCCCTTGTGGTGGGAGCAGTTTTGTGGTATCTATTTTTAAAGCCCCAGGATTATCAGGTCAATTTTGAGGCAAAAGCCATTCCGGGAACCCTATTCGAAACCGTAAAGGCTTGGAACCATGGTTTTGATTCCGTGGTCCCGGTGGAGTACATAAGCCCAAGCCATTTTAAGCAGACCATTGTAGTGAACGATTCTCTTCATGAGTACGAATGGAAGATAGACCGGGTACACGATTCGCTGAGTGAAGTTCAGGTAAATATCAAGGATACCTATAATTCCATTGGCAACAGGCTTGATATACCATTTTCCGATACGGATTTTGAAAAAGGCTCCAGAAAATTGCTTTTGGACTTCAACAGTTTTCTGAACGAACATCTTGAAGGATTCAACTATTCCATAGAAGGGGAAGCTGAGATATTTTCCTCATTTTGTGCTTGCGTCAAGCTAAAGACCACGCCCGAAAACAAGGCCAAAGGCATGATGGCCAACTATAGCTTCTTAGATGGCATCCTTGCCCAAAATGAAGTTCAACTAAATGGCCCTCCATTTGTAGAGGTGTTGGACTGGGATTTGGAAAACAATAGTCTTTCCTATAATTTTTGCAATCCCATCATCCGTTCGGAAAAACTTCCAAACCACCCTGATATTGAATACAAGCGCATCTTTAGTAAAAATGCCATTAAAGCGGTTTACCATGGAAACTATATCACTTCCGACCGCGCATGGTACGCACTATTGGATCATGCCAATGAAAATAATATCCCTGTAGAGAAAAAACCTATAGAGGTTTTCCATAATAACCCTAACATGGGTGGTAATGAGTTACAATGGACTACAGAGGTATATATGCCCATAAAAGAATCCGATGAATAAACTTGTCTTTGGTTTTTTTCTGATGGTGGTCCAAACTTGTGACCAAAAGACTTATTTGAGTGAATTGGATCCCTTATCCAAATTCCCCTCCGAGCTCAAAGAAGTCTCTGGGGTGGAAATTGCTGCTGATGGGAATATTTGGGTCATTGAAGATAGCGGGAACAAAGACAAAATATATAAGGTTGGCAGGGATGGTGACATCAAAGAATCCTTAAAGATAGACCACGCCAAAAACAGGGATTGGGAAGATTTGGCAAAAGATGTTAATGGCAACCTTTACATTGGTGATTTTGGCAACAATGATAATGAACGTAAGGATTTGCTCATTTACAAGATTCCCAAGGATGAAATGGGCAAAAAGGAGCCCAATGCCGACAAGATTGGGTTCAAATATCCACTGCAGAAAGATTTTCCACCTAAAAGAGACAGTTTATATTTTGATACCGAGGGCTTTTTTCATCTTAATGATTACCTCTACATTTTTACTAAAAACCGTACGAGGCCGTATAGTGGAGAAACCTTGGTTTATAGGGTTCCGGATAGAAAAGGTGAATACGAAGCTGAATTTTTGGGAACCCTCTTTTTATGTGCAGACCAAGACCATTGCTCGGTGACCAGCGCCGATATTTCCCCTAACGGAAACACCATTGCTCTGTTGAGCTATGGCTTCGTGTTTTTGCTCACCGATTTTAGTGCTCCCGATTTCAGCAAGTCATCTATCAAAATCATTGATTTAAACACCCCCACTCAGGTTGAATCGGTTTGCTTTGTGGATAACAAAACACTTCTTATCGCCGATGAAGAGAACAACCACGGAGGTAGAAGTCTTTATGAATTAAAGCTCGATTAAAACCCAAATCCAAGACCAAAGGCAAAGCGCAGGCCATCTGTACTGTTGAAAAGTCCAAGATTCGCAGATACTACATCGGCACCGTTCAAGAAAAATCCTCCTCCGTAAGAATTGTGCCATTTGTCTGATTCCTCCCCGGGAAACCACACACGGCCGTAATCAAAACCTCCATAAACCCCAGGATTTACAGGTAACAGCCCAGTTTTCACGCTTCTAAAACTGTATCGAAGGTCCGTGTTTTGAAAATATGCCGTTTTACCCGTAAATCGTTGAAAGCGAAATCCACGTAGACCATTATTGCCCCCTATACTGGCAGCTTGGTAAAACTCGTAGCCATCCCCAATGGTAAAATGCCCTTTGAACTTAGTCGCCAAAACCAAACGCCCATCAGCAGTTAACCTGTGGTCCATAGAAAATGAAGGGATTATATACCCAAACGATCTTGATGAATCATCCAGATTAGTTTTAAAACCACCTTCCAGCGAAAATCCCATTCCCAAAGTGGGAAACGCCTCGTTATCAGTATTGGAGTAACTATACACTGCATCGACCCCAAAGAAACTCAAATGGTTTTCTTCCCCATTTTCAATATAAAATTCATTGACGAACCTATTCTCCGTCTCTTCAATCTCAATATTTTCATAAGCTAGGCCCAACCTAACTTTAGACCCTAAAAATCCGCGCCAAACCAGGGAAGGCGCAAACTTCAAGGTCCGAACCCGTACCCTATTGTAGTCCAGCCCCAAGGGTTCATCATCGTCATTGTTTACCGTTTCATTCCCAAATCCGAAAAAATTACGGGTAAAGTTGGGACTGGTAAACCGAGCATGGACCTCAAGGTTGACCTTATTAAATATATGGGCAAACTCACCCCTGTACCCTAAATCAAATCCATCGGTAGCAAAATAATAGGCTGCGTTGAATGTATGTTGTTCTGTAAAGGGGTTTTTCCTGAATCCATTAAAGGTATAGGTATCGGTCAATCCTATTCTGACACCATCATCGGGATTGTAACCAATAGTGGGCAATAGTTGGTTATTGCTGCCTTTTACATTTAAAAATTCGTAGGTATTGGTATCGTAATCATCAATTAGGTTTATGTTCCCTCCATAGGCACCATCAAAAGTATTTTTCTTGCTCTTAAAGTCGTAAACGAACAATTTTTTGGGGTTTTCCGAGATTTTGTACACATCATTGTTTTGCCCCCCAGCTATACGCACCTTTATTTTTGATGTTTCCGTATCGGCATCGAACACATCATCATCATCCAAACCATAGATCCAAATTTCTTTTGTGTAATTGGGACTATACACTTTATTAAAGAACAAATCCGTGTATTCGCCTCCTTTTATTCGGTAAGCTTTCACCTCAACATCACCATTGGGCAAGGAAACTATGTTGAAATAATCATCTTTATCCGTTCCCCTAACCACGCTATATTTGTTTAATACGGCATAATAGTCCATTGCCGTTTGGACAAGTGTGTTTTTTCTGGCCAGAAGAATATTCTTGATCTCGGTCAAGGTTTCGTCCCTAACCTCTTCGGGAAAGGCCAAAAACGCATCGTCAATAATGTCGGCGTCCAAGTTTTGTTGAATAAACTTGGCTTGATCTATCCACACATCCAGATCCGTTTCAGACAATAGTGCCATATCCAAAGCGAATGTTCTAGGTGATGATGTAAATCCTTTTACGCTTCTTATTTTTTTGTGAAACCCTTCGAAAATACGTAGTGCAGGCACAGCTCTGGAGCCAAAATTCATGATAAGGCCGTCTCCCCAACGAGAAAATACCTGATCTCTATCTCTTGGAATTGGTTTATATACTTTATTGCCCTCTTCAGTTTCAAATTCGGCCCATCTCCATTGATCCACATGCCTATCCCAATCCCCAACGAGAATATCGAACAAGCGGGCCTTTACGTATTCTTTCTGGTCGATGCTATACTCCTCATCCTCCCTCAACTTATCCATGAGGTCATACGTACTTTCAATTTTTTTTGTGTAGCCAAAGCTTTCCAAATTGTCATGGCCATCCGAAACATGCTCCTCGATCATATAAAGCATATCCCCAAACTCCTTGTTAAAGTCTCCCAAAACGGATTGCTTGGGCACATAATACAGCTTAGGATTGGTATGGTACATGCCCAGCGCATCAGAAAGTTTACCTATGGTAAAAGGAGCGTACGGATGCGCCCCCGTATATAGGTCCAGCAATAATTTTTCCGTATAGGTACCCGAAAACTGGCCAATAATGTACTGATCTTGGAAGGCAATGGCCTGAAGGTACCTTTCGGCACTTTTCCGCAATCCCCGCATCACATATTCCCTACCCTCCTTATCAGCTAATCTCAAAGAATTGGATTGATTGCCCCCTCCCTTTCTTACAACGGTCAAACCTCCAAAAAGGGTATCCAAACGTACGGTAGGCGCCTTTACCTTGGTGGCGTAGTATTTTCTGTACCGCTCTCCCCACAACCATTTATGAAAACCACTTTTTTTAATCTCTTCGGGAGCATAAACGGATGCCATTTTGTACGCTGGAAAATCACTGGGCAATTCCACTGGTTTTGTAGACCTATCTGCTGGAAGTACTTCGGTTTGATACAATAAGGTAGTTGAATTGGTATCTGCCCCATAAAACCCCACCTGAGACGAACCGTCTTTGTACACCTTCAAAATGGCGTATCCATTTTTTCCTGTTGAAAACTTGCTTCCGTTCAATAATCGGGTTGACCCGGTTTTTGCACCAGAACCACTTACAATTTGTGGTTTTCCGTACTCCTCAATATACTGTAGTGTGTGCTCGTGCCCAGAAGCAAAGATAATCTTGTCCGAATATTGTGAAAGAGTTACGATCCTATTCTTTAACTCATTGTACTTTTTATTGGAAAGATCTTCTATTGTGGCGCCCGAAGTTTTTCTCAGAAGGTTGATTGCGGTTCCCAAAATGGGCATGGGTACTTTGCCCCCGCTGGGATACATGCCTTGCTCGAATGAAAATTGACCACCATGCGAACCATAGGAAAACATAGGGTGATGCATTGCTATGACCACTGTTTTATCCCTGTTCTTTTTGATCAGGCTTTCCAGTTCTTCAAAAAAACGCCCCCTGTCCTTTATTTCACATTCATCGTTGATGCTCGGATGCTTGTCCCAATCGACAAGGTACCATTCCGTATCAATGGCAATGACCATAACTTTATCATTGATTTCTATTTTTTCAATGGGGCATCCATTCTCCGGTTGAAAAGCGTCGTTGTTGTCCAATACATCTTCAACATATTTTTCTTCCCGTTTGAGCCCATCCAACCCATCGCTGTACCAGTCGTGGTTCCCAGGAATAAAAATGGTATTCCCTTTAAAGGATTCCAAAGTGGCCAACTGTGCATCCAAATAGTGTTTGGAGCGTTCATGGCCTACAGGGTCATCGTCCTTGTCCACAAATCCGGCAGGATATATGTTATCTCCCAAAAAAATGGCCGTACTGTTTCTATCGGCAGCATCAAGAACTTTTTTAAACTTTTTTAAGGTAGGGTTCAATTCACCCATTGGGGATTTACCCGCATCTCCAATCAAATAAAAGGTATGTTCAACCTCTTTTTCAACTAGGGCGGCATTCGCATAAAAAGGCGCTGCATATTTTGTTTCGTAGGTCGCACAACCGGACGCCAAAACAATCAAAAAAACCAGCAAGTAATGTTTCTTCATATCCACGAGGTTGATTCCAAAATTTTGTAATTTGGATAATTCAAACATACAGCCATGTCGGAAATTGTTGAAAACACCAAACACTTCGTTTCTAAACTGTTAACGGAAGAGCTTGACCCCAGGTTCTTGTACCACAACTTGCGACATACCCAACGAGTGGTCAAAAGTACTAAAGAATTACTCAATTACTACAAACTGGAGAGGGTTGAAAACGAAAGGTTATTGTTGGCTGCTTGGTTCCACGATGTTGGCCATGTAAAAGGCTGGAAAGACCATGAGGAAAATAGCTGTGAAATTGCCAGGAATTTTCTTGGCAAAAATGACTACGATCCCGAAGGCATTGAGCAAGTCTGCTCCTTGATCATGGTTACAAAAATGTGCAACGAACCCACCAACCTTATGGAAGGTATTATCCGTGATGCCGATATATCCCATTTTGCAAAAAAAAGCTACTGGGAAACCACGGATTTTTTAAAGGAAGAACTCAGAGAATTGGGCATTGCTGATTATTCCGCTAAAGAATGGCGGGACAAAAACATTAAAATGTTCCGAACAAAGCATAATTTTTTTACCGATTATGCCAAGGAGAATTGGGAGGAAGGAAAGCAACAGAATCTAAAGAAGCTCCTAAAAGAAAAGAAGGAAGAAAAAAAGATTGCCAAAAAAGAAGCTCTAAAGGCAAAATACAAAAGTGAGAGTCCGGACAGAAGTGTGCAGACTTTGTACAGGGTCACTTTAAGAAACCACCTTAAACTGAGTGATATTGCCGATACAAAAGCGAATATTTTATTGTCCGTCAATGCCATTATAATTTCGTTGGTGCTGGCCAACTTGCTCACCAAACTGGACAACCCATCAAACACATATATGATCTACCCCACATTTATATTGATCATGTTCAGTGTTGTTTCCATGGTCCTATCCGTTTTGGCCACACGACCAAATATTACAAGTGGTAAGTTTACTAAAGAGGATGTGGAAAATAAGAGGGTAAACCTGCTGTTTTTTGGCAACTTCCATAAAATGGAGCTTGAAGAATATGAATGGGCCTTGCAAGAGCTTGTCAAGGACAAAGATTACGTGTATTCCTCACTTACCAAGGACCTTTATTATTTGGGTATTGTCCTGAACAGAAAATACAAGATACTTCGGATTACCTACAATATTTTTATGATAGGCATGATTATCTCCGTAATTTCCTTTGGGATTGCCTTTCGGTTTTTTGGCCCCGATAGGCTTTTGTTCTAAGTCTTAGGAGCTCAGTTCCTCCATAAGGTCATCGTAGGTATAGGTGCGCTCGGATTTTTTATCTTTTTGATATAAAATCTCTGCCCTGATGGCCTTTAACCCAGATACACCTTGTACACCCTCCAACTCTACAATTTCGATATTGTTGGTAAAATACCCTTTTGCCTTTAAAAAGCTGATGTAGCGCATATACTCCTTTTCATCCTTGCGCTGTGAGTATACAATGGCAAGTTTGCCTTTTTGCGTAAGACGTTCATTGGTGCCTTTTATAAAGGACTTGTCTATACGTTTTTTAATGACTTCGTATCTGGCATTGTAGGTGCCATCAACATCAAAACGCTTTTCATCCATTCTAAAGCGGATAGCCAACGAGGTACTATATACCAAAACCAATGATGCCACATCCAACTTAACTGGCAGGTGCGGTTTTAGGCTGTAGTATTTGTTCTCCATTTCGCACATTACCTGGAGCTGCCACAACCTTAGGTTGCTCAAAAAAAGTTCGTTGAACTCCTTATCCTTGGTTATGGATTTTCCAATGTACATATTGTGTTCCACACCATCGGTTTTGTAACGCTCAAAATAGTGCGGGAACATCTCTTGGGCTTCTTCCTGTCTTTTGTCCAGAAGAGCTGCGAGTTTCATGTTGGCCTCCATCACACTGTTGTCGTAGTTTCTACGATGATCATAATAGCTTTCGGTGGCCTTGTCAATCTTCTCGTTGTATTTTTCCAGTAAACCGGCAATTTCGGCATCTTCTTTTTGAAGATGGTCAAAAACGGGGTCCACTTCTTCTTTCACAAAATCAAAAACGGCCTGTTCGGTGTGCGTAAACAAGGCTTCTTTTACCTCATTCAAATAATTGTTTACCCGAAACATCAATTCCTCATAGATGGGCAGCTTGTATTTTTTAAAAGCAATCTCCAGTACATCATTGATTTCTGACAGTTGGATCATAAGATCTCTTTGTATGGCTAGATTGCGCTCTTGCGCAGAGTCTTTGATGTCAATCTGTCCATATAAAGGATACACATCCTTGAAAACAATTTCCTTGAACACAGGTTCGTTGCCGGTCAACTCATCTGCCATAAACCGTTTGGTCTCTTCTTGGAACTTCCAATACACGGATGGGTGCACGGAAGTACATTCGTGCTGGATCACGGCATCGATCAAGTTCTCCTCTTCCTCAATGGTTCGCATTACGGCCGCAACAATGTATGGCATTACATCATCCAGCTTGTTTGCATTAACACTGTTGAGCTCGTTCACTTTGCCGGATACCAGCTCCAGTACCCCCAATAAGTTTCCATTTACGGCAATCGGGGCCAAAATAGCACTTTTAATGCCTTGCTCCATCAGGCTTTTATAGGGCTGGGTCTCTCCTTTTGATCCTTCAAAATATTTTTCGACATTGGATATGGCGAAGTATTTGTTTTCTTTGAACAGCTTATCATGGGTATAATTGCAGAACATGGAATCACAATCTTCCATATCCTTGCCATTGAGGATGTAACTTTCCATTCCCTTGCCATATATCTTAAAAAAGCGATTGGCGCTGGAATCGTACCCAGAAAAACCCACTTTTATATCGCTAAGATTAAAAAAGGACCTAAAGGTATCTTCAAAGCTCTCCATAAAAGTCGTATTTCCCCTTTGGGCGCGACCTATCAAAGTTGACTTTATCTCCGAAACAGAATGTTCGGTAGTTACATCGAACATATTGGAAATAACAAAACCTTTGGCAATAAAGCTATTTGGCGGAATTTTCTCTTTCCAAATATCCAGATTGTAAAAATTGTCCAACAACTCATCCACATCATCTTGAGAAAGCTCCTTTGCCTTTTCGGTTGGAATGATTTCCATAAAATCCGCATTGTACAAAATCCTGTACCTGCGCATCACCCCATTGGTATCCGGTATGTCGTAAAAGAAAGGACGTTTAAAGTCCAATTTAAAACCGTAATAAAACTGGAGGATTACAGCACATCTCATAATGTAATCGAACTCCCTGGGAATATTGGTTATTTCAAGGTCAAAATCCTCCCCGGCATCCTTCAATATTTGGCGAAAACGCTCGGATGAATTGAACACCAAGTTCTCAAAAGGAGTAGATGCGGTTTTAATTTCATTTTTTGTCAAAATCGGAGAAAAAGAATCTTCCAAAATAATTCGGATAACATCCTTGTATTTATCCAATAAGGACAAATCGGTAAAACCATCCCTCAACTCTGGGAAGGGCGCCTGAGTATCCAGCACATATTTTGCCCTTTCGGCAATATGCGGATTGGAGCTTTCCAATTGCTCATCGTAATGTTCCAACAACTTATTGAAACTTACAAGTTGAACCAGAGGGCTTTCCGAATTGAGGTTGTGCTTCATACCCTTGTTAGTCGAGGTTTAGACATCAAAGTTACAAAAAGTAAAAATGCGGGGCCATTAATGGATATCTTTATGGACAAATCGTCATTTTTAAGGATATTTAACAAAAACTTTTTCATGTCCTCTTCTACCCGATTAGACCGAGCCTATAAAAACGCGAAGACCGTTTCGTTCGATGAGGGTTCCAAATTCATTTTCTTTAGTGATTGTCATCGCGGGGACAACAGTTTTGCAGACGATTTTGCCAATAACCGGAACATTTACTTCCACGCACTGAACCATTACTACCGTGAAGGCTTTCATTACATTGAACTGGGCGATGGTGACGAACTTTGGGAAAATATAAGTTTTGACTCGATCATTGAAGCGCACAAAAATGTGTACCAACTTTTGCGAAGATTCCATTTGGAGAAACGACTCCACATGCTATGGGGCAACCACGATATGGTGTATCGGGACCCTGATTATGTGGCCGAACATCTTTCGCATTATTTTGAGCCTATTGATGGCTCGGACAAAGAGCTTTTTGAAGACATTACATACCATGAAGCCCTTATTTTAAAGCATTCGGATACCGGTCAAGAAATTTTTTGCGTCCATGGCCACCAAGCAGATTGGTGGAACTATGTGTGCTGGCGTATTGGTCGATTTTTGGTTCGGGTTTTATGGAAGCCGCTCCAAGTCGTGGGCATTGCAGACCCTACCAGCCCTGCCAAAAACTACAAAGAGCTAATTCGTATTGAAAAGCGCATAAAACGATGGATTTTGAAGAAAAACCTGCTCATCACCCTTGCGGGACATACGCATAGGCCACGGTTTCCGGAACCGGGCCAAATTCCCTTTTTTAACGATGGTAGCTGTGTTCACCCGAGGAGCATCACGGGCTTAGAGATTGAAAAGGGTGAAATCTCCCTGATTAAATGGCACATTGACACCAAACCCGATGGAACTCTTCAAATTGTACGGGTTTTATTGGAAGGACCGGAAAAACTATCGGACTACATCTTCCATTGAACATGGAAAACCTTAACACCATACTTGATCAAATTCCCATTAGGCACGACCTTGCGTCGCACATTATGCTTTTGGGCATTGTTCAAGGCTTTTTCTTGGCCCTAGTTATTTTTTTGAGGTCTAAATGGAAATCGGCCATCAATTCGTTTGGTTGGTCGCTTTTGATACAATGTCTGGTCTTTTTGGATGTCTACCTCTGTTACACCGGCCTCATCAAACATATAATCCACCTGAATGATTCCACCGAATTTTTGGTGCTCCTTATTACTCCGACCCTTTATTTTTTCCTGTATACTTTATTGGAACGAAAGCCCATCACCCTAAAAAAGCATTGGCCCCATTTTGTTTTGCCCGTACTGTATGCCGTTTCACAGGTCAACTATTATTTGGGTCCCATTCAGGTAAAGCTTAACGCCTATTTGGGCGCTTACCACCGAGATCTGGGCTTTGTGGACATTCCTGGAAACATGAATTATTCCTACCACTTCATCAAAGACCAGTTTAGGTGGTTGGTGCTTTTCAGTTTTGCATTTTACTTGGTGCTGTCCCTTTTATTGGTGATAAAAACTAGAAAACGGGGGTGGACGTCACCCAAAAACATAAAAGTGGACAAGTATATTTTTTCCAGGAACACAGTTGCTTTTTTTATGGTGCTGATGCTGACCTTCCTTTTCATTTTTCTAAACTACGAGGACGATGGCGGTGATCATTTTATTGGTATCGTGCAGACGGTCACCATTTTTATCACTTCCTTTTTTATGCTGTCGGAATCCCGCTTTTTTGAAAAATCTTGGATTGCCGATAAATATGAGACCCTCGCCAACAATTCCATCAAATTTGAAACCATTGAAAGTTTTATATCCGAAGCCCACTACTATGCCCATCAAAATATAAGTTTAAAAAAAGTAGCTGAGGAACTGGACACCAACAGCAATATCGTTTCCAAATTGATCAATTCCGAAACAGGAAGCAACTTCAACGACTACATCAACCAAAAAAGAATTGCATTGGCCCAACAAAGATTATTGGATGATGCATTTAAACAGCTTACGGTGGAGGCCATTGGGCAATCCGTAGGGTTCAAATCCAAATCCGCCTTTTACAATGCTTTTAAAAAGCATGCTGGACAATCGCCTTCCGCATTTATGAAGCAAAAAGGAGTGTAATTTCTCCATAATTGCAATTCTGGACGTTTCCCGAACCAAAAAACTACTTTGTTTTATCGGCACTTTTCATCTTTGGAAAAAATTTTAGGATGAAAACTACCATTAGGCGTTACGATTTGGATTGGCTGCGGGTCATTGTATTCGGGCTTCTTATTTTTTACCACGTAGGAATGTTTTTTGTACCGTGGGGCTGGCATATAAAAAACAACGAAATATACGATTGGCTTCGCTGGCCCATGTTGTTCTTGAACCAATGGCGCTTGCCCATACTTTTTGTGATATCCGGCATGGGAACCTACTACGCTTTGGGTAAAAGAAGCATGGGCAAATTTGTGTGGGAACGTTTTCTCCGTTTGGGAATTCCCTTAGTTGTAGGTATGATTTTGATTGTGCCGCCACAAGTATATTTTGAACGGCTGGTGGAGGGGACGTTTTCAGGCTCTTACTGGGAATATTTTACCACCGTTGCTTTTGATGGCGTCTACCCCGAAGGTAATTTGAGCTGGCACCACCTATGGTTTTTGCCTTACCTCTTGGTCTTTTCGTGGGTTTTGACACCCCTTTTCGTTTATCTAAGAAAACATAAAACCCGTTTTATTGAATGGGTCAAACATTTGATTCAAAAACCATGGGGCATTTATCTATTTGTTATACCACTTTATCTTGTTGAATCCTTGGTGGAACCCTTTTTCCCGATTACTCATGCCCTGGTAGATGATTGGTTCAACTTCATATTTAGTATAATCCTGTTCTTTTATGGCTTTGTTCTAATAGGCACAGGTGATGTTTTTTGGCAAATATTGGCCAAAGTAAAGAAAAAAGCGCTGACTTTGGGGGTAATCGGGTTTTCTAGTCAGGTAATTATCTGGTTGTTTTTTGAAGATGGTTACGTAATCCATTTTACGGAAGCCCTTTTAAAAGTGGTGAATATATGGTCTTGGATACTGGTGCTTTTCGCCTATGCTGCCAAATACCTGAACAAGCCCAGCAAAGGAATCGCCTATGCAAACAGGGCCGTTTATCCCTTCTATATTTTGCACCAGACCATTACTGTTGGCATTGCCTATTATTTGAGGAATTTGGATTGGGGATTGGTACCTAAAACATGTGTATTGGTGGTTGGGACATTTGGCATCAGTTGGCTCATCTACGATCTCGTTATTTTAAGGGTTCCTTTGTTGCATCCGCTATTTGGTTTAAAAGGAAGGAGCAAAAGAAAGCCTGCAGATTAACGATTTAACTTCAATTTATAATGCTGATGGCAAGGTATTTGCTAAATTTATATTTGGATTATTGCCTTTGTTACCATGAAAAAGAGAGTTTTTGTTTTATTGGGAATCATTCTTTTCACCTTGCCCATGTTCGCACAGGGTGACTTGCCCACCACGCGACCATTGAAGATTGGCGACAATAACAAACTAGATGTAAAAGCAAGCAACCAAGGTACTTTACTTCGTATGCCTTCGGTACTGGATGAAAACCTAACCTCCAAAAACGAAAAGCCCGGTGTTAAAATGTTGCCGGACAGGGAACTTTTACAAGCGGGTCACGATATGGTAATCGACCCCAAAGTGATGGAAAAAAGGGAAAAAGGTGCCAACGAACATTTTGGCGATCAATATTTGGGAGACTTCAAAACCACCGCAAAATTTGTGGGCATCGTTGCCAGGGACCACGAGTACGTGGATGGCGACCGTATCAAAATTTATGTAAACGGAGAAGCGGTAGAATACAATATGCTTTTATCAGGTTCCTTTAAAGGAATTAACCTTGATTTAGTGGAAGGATTCAACCGCGTAGAGTTTGAAGCCCTCAACCAAGGTTCTTCAGGTCCAAACACTGCACAAGTAGTGGTGACAGATGATAAAGGCGTGGTTATCCACAACAACCGCTGGAACCTTTCCACAGGCTCAAAGGCCAGCCTAGTTATTGTTAAGGAAGAAGATAGCGACATAGAAAAGAACAACTAAAACTCCCTCAATAGTCCTCGCCAGGTGAATACGCCACTTTCGCACGTTTTAGCACATCCGCTTTGTAATACGCAGCATCTTTAAATTCCATATCGGCGTAGCGTTGTGCCTGATCATTAAAGTGTGGTGATTCAGGGTCTCCGCTTTGTCCACCTGCCAGCATGGTCTTTGCCTTTACTTTATCACCAAATTCCACCACGGCCACAAAACTGTTGCCACGGGTACCGTAAATCTTTTTGGTATTGTTATCGTATCGTGCACCGTAAGCCGCGAGTGCACCCCAACGGCCACTGGCAAAACCGATTGGAATACTTGGTTTGGCATCATCAAAAGCTTGGCGAATATCCCCATTTAAACGTTGGTATCGGTTTACTTCGCCCCAAGGCATTTTCCATGTTCCGAAATCGGTTTCCAATCTATCCAATGTTTCCTTTAGAAAATTTATTTTTTTCTGATTGTCCCATTCATCACCCCAATATGCCACCCATTGCATGGAATACATACCTTCCGGCCTTTCTGCTTTTGAATAACATAAGGTTCCATAATAATGGGCCAAAGTCATGGCGATGGAATCTTTGGATGTTGTATAATCCCAGTTCCGTAAAGCTTCAATGGCTTCTTCTAATTCTGGGGTTGGATTTGCATCATACGCTCTCACTAACCCGGGAATCAATGCCTCAAAAGCGGGTAAATAGGGGTCATGGGCCATTTCAATAAGGCTGTCCAAGGTGTAACCCCTACTTCCGGTCAACAATTTAACGGCGTGGATACCTCTAAAGTTTTCTTGGTCTCTGGACATGTATTTTGGATAGTCTTCTCGCTTTGGACTGAACTCAAGGGCCGAAGTAAAAGGAGTGGAGTTACAATTTTGAATCCAACCATTTGCTGGGTTCAGCACCAAAATATTTTCATCTACGGTATGCAATCCTTGCCAATCCGTTGTGGGGTTGCTCCCATCCACCGGTTGGGTATAATCAAATATAGTGTCTCGTTTTGGTACAAAATTTCCGTGGAAATAGGCAATATTTCCTTCAGCATCGGCATACACGGTATTGTTGGAGGAGTTGGTTCGGATATCCATCATCTCCCTAAAACCATCATAATCATCCTGCTTGGTTCGGATGTAGGATTGCTCCAATGCCTTTACGGGTTCCCACATCATCGCCGATGCGGTCCATTGATCGCCCACTTGATGCGTTATCGGACCATGATGCGTTCGGTACATGGGGAATGTCTTTTCTTTTATACTTTCGCCATCTTTGTACTTCAAGGTTACTTTGCTGGAATCCACGGGGCGTAATTCCTCTCCATATTGATAAAACAGCTTCCCATCATTTTTTACAATGGTCTCTTTGAACTCGTCCATTACATCGGTATAGGTTGATGTGTGCATCCACCCCGTTTTTTCGTTGAAGCCTTGGTACACAAAAAACTGACCCCAGGTGACAGCGCCGTAGGCATTCAACCCTTCTTCGCTCACCACATGCACCTCGCCCCTAAAATAAAATGAGGTATGCGGATTGATCAAAAGCATGGCATTGCCCGATTCGGTCAAATCCCCTGAAATGGCAATTCCATTGGAGCCTTGTGGTTCGGCCATTTCCTCTTCTTTCTTGAGTTGAAGGGCTTCCTTTTCGGGCAATTCCATCCCGCTTTCGTAAAAACTCTTGATTTTTCGCGTGGAAATACGCTCAATATCCCCTCCTATGGAACCTTCGCTAAAATACATTGGCATCCAAGGTTCAAAACGGGTCAGCAGTTTGGGTTTAACCTCGGGGTGAGTATGTAGGTAATAATTGATGCCATCCGCAAAGGCATTACAAAGCTCCTTTAACCATTCGGGGCTTTTTTCATAATTGGCCTTGGCCTCTTCTTCTGTCATAAACAGTTTTGCACGTAAATCACTGTACAAGGCATCTTCTCCTTCAACTTCGGCCAAACGACCTGTGGCCCAGATATAATTTTGCTCAACCCGGTTAAAATCATCTTCACATTGAGCATACAACAATCCAAAAACAGCATCGGCATCGGTTTTTCCATAAATGTGCGGCACTCCGAAATCATCTCGGATAATCGTTATGTTTTCAGCTTGTGCTTCCCATTCTTCAACTTCGGATTGAGGTTGTTCGGAACAGGATAAAAACAATAAAAGTAGGGCAAGGATTGTAATTCTCATCACGGGGATTGGTTTAGTTAGTTTTGTGAAAATACGTTAATTACAAAACAATTACCAACTTCCGCTGGCTCCGCCACCACCAGAACTTCCCCCGCCACCGGAAAAACTGCTGGACGAACTACCACCGGATCTGGAACCGAAGGAATGGCTCCCTGAGGACGAAAAGGTCTTGCTCATATAGTCTTTGTCGGATTTAAAAAATGATAGTTTAAAATCCTCATTGCCTTTTTTTCTGATTTTTATTGCGACCAATATGATGGTTAGACAAACAAAAGCGGCAAAAATAAAGAGCACCCAAGAAAAATCTTTGACCAATCCGCTAAACAAGTCATCAAAACCAAGCAATAGTGCCATAAAAAATAGTGGCATTCCTATAAAAACCAATCCAAAAATTAGGGGAAGCATCATAAAAGCGGCCATTAATATACCTTTAACTACCGCTAACTTTCCTATAAACATCCCACGTATGATCTCAATAAGAGTGGAATAGCCCTTATAAAGAACAAATCCTCCCGCTGCAATAAACATCAATAAAAACAAGCCTATTACCACCAACATCCACCATGGCATTTCGTTTTCTTCCTCAATCTCCTTTTTAAACTCTTCCAAGGCTCCTGGATTGTTCAAAAATTCAATGATTTGGTCCGTGGCACCATCCAATCCGCTGAAGTAATTTTCTTCCTTAAATCTGGGAATCATGGTATTTCGGATAATCCGAGAAGCGACAGCATCTGTTATATAAGGCTCCAAACCGTACCCGACCTCAATGCGGACTTCCCTATCCAGTTTTGAGAAAAGAATCAGAATACCATTGTCCTTCCCCTCCTGCCCCAATTTATTTTGGTTAAAGACCTCAAGGGCGTATTGTTCAATGGTTTCGTTACCCAACTCATCTATCGTCAAAACCACCAATTGATTGGTAGTCTCCGACTCAAATTGATAAAGTTTGGTTCGAAGCGCCTCAAGTTGCGGCTGGGAAAATATCCTGGCATTGTCCGTAACAATTTCAGTCAATTTTGGGTACTCCTTTTGAGCAAAGCACATGGAGAAAATCAAAAACAAAAGACCGAACAATTTCGCTTTTAGCATAATCCTTTCAAAATTTGAGCATTTAAATATAGCATTTGTAATCTTGCCAAGTACAGAAGCACTTCAATTAGGTGTCCTCTTAAATTGCCGTAACTTGCAACTTCTTTTGAAAAATTGTTATGTCAGAAAAAAAAGTAAGCATCCTCACCGCTTTTAAAACCATTATTTGGCCAAAACGTAAACTCGTTTTTTTGGGCCTATTTCTGATTGCCATTAGCAAAGCTGCCAGTTTTGCTGCACCTATTGCTTCCAAATACCTTATTGATGATGTCATCGTAAACAAAGACCTGGATATGCTCAAATATTTGGTCGCTGGAGTAATGCTGGCCATCCTTGTACAGTCGGTCACTTCCTACTTATTGACCAAGATTTTAAGCGTACAGGCCCAATATTTAATTTCTGAACTTAGGGCACAGGTCCAAAAAAAAGTGCTTGCCCTTCCCGTGCGCTTTTTCGACAATGCCAAGTCGGGAGCCTTGGTTTCCCGAATTATGTCGGATGTTGAGGGAGTCCGGAATTTAATCGGTACAGGTTTGGTGCAATTGGTAGGCGGTATCATCACAGCCGTAGTTTCCTTGACTTTGCTTATGGATATCAGCGTTTTTATGACACTTTTCACCTTTATACCCCTTACCATATTCGCCATAATTGCATTAAAGGCCTTTAAGATAATTCGACCCATTTTTAGGAATCGGGGCAAAATAAATGCCGAGGTAAAAGGTAGATTGACGGAGACTTTGGGAGGCATACGTGTTATAAAAGGGTTTAATGCCGAAAAGCAGGAAGAAGAAGTCTTTGAAGTTGGTGTAGAACGCTTATATGAAAATGTAAAAAAGAGCCTCACCACTACCGCTTTTATGACGAGTTCTTCCACCTTTTTGCTAGGGGTTGCGACCACAAGCGTTATGGGTTTTGGCGGATACAAAATTATTCAAGGCACCCTAACTGTGGGGGAGTTTGTGGAGTTTACCGTGTTGTTGGGCCTTATGATTGCCCCGATTGTGCAAATGAGCAGCGTGGGCAGTCAATTAACGGAAGCTTTGGCCGGTCTGGACCGTACCGAAGAATTAATGAATTTAAACGAAGAATCGGACGAGGAAAACCGTACCATTTTATTGGACGAAGTAGTTGGGAGCATGTCTTTCTCCGATGTTTCTTTTTCCTATGAGGAAGACAAGCAAGTACTGCACAACATTAGTTTTGATGTGGCGCCTGGACAGGTTATCGCTCTGGTGGGGAGTTCAGGTTCGGGAAAGTCAACCATAGCAGGCTTGGCCGCCAGTTTTTTAAACCCTGATTCTGGAACCATTACCATTGATGGGCACGACCTTTCCAAAGTGAATTTGAACAGTTTTAGACAACATTTAGGCGTGGTGCTGCAAGATGACTTCTTGTTTGAGGGTACCATTCGCGAAAACATACTTTTTCCACGACCCGATGCCAGTGAGGAGAAATTGCTCGAAGCCGTAAAGGCAGCCTACGTAAATGAATTTACCGACCGTTTTGACAAAGGTTTGGATACCTTGATAGGGGAACGCGGCGTTAAACTTTCGGGAGGTCAGCGTCAGCGTATTGCCATTGCAAGAGCTATTTTGGCAAATCCGAAGATTTTGATTTTGGACGAGGCCACCTCAAGTTTGGACACGGAATCCGAGGCGCTTATCCAAAAAAGTTTGGGAGAACTTACCAAGGGCAGAACCACTTTTGTGATAGCCCACCGATTGAGCACCATTCGCAAGGCTGACCAGATTTTAGTGATTGAAAACGGCCATATTCTGGAGCAGGGTACCCACGAAAAGCTGATTGCTTCCGAAGGAAGGTATTACAACCTGTTTACTTACCAAGCGAGAATTTAAGCCTCTTCCGGTGCCAACTCCACCTCAAGGCCATCCAAATCCTCGGTAATATGGATTTGGCAACCCAAACGGCTGTTGTCCTTTACAAAAAAGGCTTCGGCCAGCATGGCTTCTTCATCATCCGACTTTTCGGGTAATTGATGATCGGATTTTACGTAGCATTGGCAAGAAGCGCACATGGCCATACCACCACAAATCCCAATGGTTCCCTCCGGGGCAAGTTCATAGGAACGCACTACCTCCATCAGGTTCATATTCATATCGGTCGGGGCGTCTACCTCATGTAGTTCGCCGTCTCGGTCTATAATCTTTAACTTGATATCGCTCATAATCTTTCTAGAGATACTTCCTAAAGTCCTCAAGGGGACAGTTTCACTTAATAATCAATCTATTGCCTTAACTACTGCTTTTGGTGCTTCTTTTTTACTTCCGTCAAATCCTGTAACGCCGCCAACGGTGGTATATTTCATTACGTATTTCTTATCTGGATATATCTTTTGATAGGCACTTTGGCACATCAATGTAGCTTCATGGAAACCGCACAGGATCAGTTTTAGTTTGCCTGGATAGGTGTTGACATCACCAATGGCATAAATACCGGGAATGTTGGTCTGGTAATCCAAAGAATTATTCACCTTGATGGCATTTTTTTCTATCTCCAATCCCCAGTTGGAAATTGGACCCAACTTCGGAGACAATCCGAACAACGGGATAAAATTATCAATCTCCACATCGGTTTCTTCGGAGGTAGATGTGTTTTTTACGGTCACTTTCTCCAGGTAATCTTTCCCTTTTAGGGCAACTACCTCGGCGGGGGTCATCAAATTGATTTTTCCCTCATTTTTGAGTTGTTGTACTTTTTCAACAGAATCCAAAGCCCCTCTAAATTCATTTCTACGGTGTACCAAGGTTACTTCTTTGGCAACATCCGCCAAAAAGATGGACCAATCTAAAGCGGAATCGCCTCCACCAGCAATCAACACTTTTTTGCCTCGGTATATTTCAGGCTCTTTGATCATGTAGGCCACCCCATTGTCCTCATATTTCTCCAAGTTTTCCAACAACGGTTTTCTTGGCTCAAAACTGCCAAGCCCACCAGCTATGGCAACAATTGGTGCATGATGCTTGGTTCCTTTGTTTGTTGTTACTATAAAGGAGCCGTCATCCAGTTTTTCAATGGTCTCTGCCCGCTCTCCCAAGGTAAAGCCCGGCTGGAACGGTTTGATTTGTTCCATTAGATTATCCACCAAATCGCCCGCCAGTACTTCGGGGAATCCAGGAATGTCGTAAATGGGTTTTTTAGGATATATCTCGGAACATTGTCCACCAGCTTGTGGCAATGCATCTATTAAATGACATTTGAGTTGTAAAAGACCTGCTTCAAAAACAGCAAAAAGACCCGTAGGTCCCGCTCCAATTATCAAAATATCGGTTTTGATCATAGACTAAAAATTTGGCACGCAACTTAACGCTTACCCAAAAAATGATTTATGATTTTAATCAGTTAGGAAATATTGATTACCTCTTCAATTTGTGGCGCGTACTTTTTAATGGTCATTTCCACGCCACTCTTTAGTGTCATTTGGTTCACGGTGCAACCAATACAGTTGCCTTCCAAACGCACTTTTACGGTATTGTCTTCAATGGAAATCAACGTAATATCTCCACCATCGCTCTGTAAAAACGGACGTATCTCCTCCAATGCCTTTTCTACATTACTCCTTGTTTCTTCTGATGTCATTGTTGTCATGGTCACTTCTTTTTAACAGCGGAACAACCTGCCATTGTTGTAATTTTTATTGCTTCTGTCGGGGGAAGGTCTGTATTCCTTCTCACCAACTCCTGAACCACATTTTTCGTAAGCTCTTCAAAAGCTTCTTCTGTTGGAGTAGCTGTCTGCAAGGCGGCTGGTCTTCCAACATCACCTGCTTCCCTGATGCTCTGTACCAATGGAATTTGTCCTAAAAATGGAACCTCAAGGTCTTCCGATAGATTTTTTGCCCCGTTCTCACCAAAAATATAATACTTGTTATCGGGTAGCTCCGCAGGTGTAAAATACGCCATATTCTCCACGATTCCCAAAACAGGGACATTAATCGCCTCCTGTTGGAACATGGCCACCCCTTTTCTAGCGTCGGCCAAGGCTATCTCTTGTGGCGTACTTACCACTACGGCGCCCGTTACGGGCAAGGATTGCATAATGCTTAAATGAATATCACCTGTTCCTGGTGGCAAATCCAGCAAAAGAAAGTCCAGCTCACCCCAATGCGCATCAAAAATCATTTGATTCAATGCTTTTGCAGCCATGGGGCCCCTCCAAATGACCGCTTGGTTGGGCTGGGTGAAAAATCCAATGGAAAGCAATTTTACGCCGTAGTTTTCGATGGGCTTCATTTTGGCTTTTCCATTCACATTAATGGACAATGGTTTTTCCGTGGCTACATCGAACATAATGGGCATGGACGGCCCATAGATATCCGTATCCAATAGGCCAACTTTAAAGCCCATTTTGGCCAAGGTTACCGCTAGGTTTGCGGTTACGGTGGATTTGCCTACGCCCCCTTTACCAGATGCAACGGCTATAATATTTTGAATTCCGGGAATCGGTTTTCCTTTTATTTGATTTACCTTGGGTTTTGCCGGAGCATCAACTTTTAGGTTGATTTTTATTTTTGCTTTCTCGTATACTTCTCTGTGAATACACTTCAATATTTCAACCTCTGTCTTCTTTTTTGCTTGAAGACTTGGATTTTTGATCGTAACATCCACTTCAACCTCATCACCGAATACTTGGACATTGGTTACCGAACCGCTCTCGACCAAATTTTGGCCTTCACCTGGTGCAGATATCTTTTCCAACGCTTTGAGAATGTCTGTTTTTTTCAACTTCATCTATCAAAATTTTGTCATCAGCTGTTTGAACTGATTCTAAACTACAAAGATACGGTGTTGGTGTTAGATTAAGAAGTTGTATTGCTGAATTTCAAAAAAATCACATCTTGGAGTTATGGGGATCTGAATAAATAGCCCCGACAGACACAAAACCGATGGATTATCGTGTTGGTTTTTTTGAAAAACTGTAGTTTAGAAGCTGCTATTTGAAACTATCGACCAACATGCTGCCAAAAACCAGAATCCCCCAACTAATTTTATTGTTTTTTACCCTAATATGGCTCTCTTGTTCCACTAATAAAGGCTCCTTTACCAAACGGGATGTGAAAAAGTCGGAAAAATTGATCGGGCTTCATTTTGAAACTAAATATCGTGACACCCTCTACCCTTATTTGAAAAGAAACCGAAGTGGGTTTGATTCGTTAAGAAAATACCCTTTGGGCAATGATGTTTTCCCTGCTATCCGTTTTGACCCCACTCCTTTTGGCTTTACCATGCCAGAGCAACAAAATGGAACCGAGTGGAGCATACCGGATAATGTAGAAATCCCTGAACCATACAATTTATTGGCCTTTTACACCATTCCGCAATTGGCTTCGTTGATCAAAAATCAAAAAATAACGGCCACAGAGCTGACAAAATTTTTCTTGGATCGATTGAAAAAATATCAACCTGCCCTTCAATGCAGCATTACCATTACGGATAGTTTAGCCTTGGCACAGGCCAAGCGAGCCGACGAGGAAATCAAAAACGGAAAGTATCGTGGTATTTTACATGGAATCCCATACGGCACCAAAGATTTGATGGCGGTCCCCGGATACCCCACCACCTGGGGAGCTGCTCCGTACAAAGACCAAATCATAAATGAAACGGCAACCGTAGTGAAGAAACTGGAGGATGCCGGGGCCATTTTAGTGACTAAACTGGTATCGGGGGCCTTGGCCCGTGGCGATGTTTGGTTCGATGGTAAAACCAAAAATCCCTGGGACACTACCCAAGGTGCCGGTGGTTCTTCGGCTGGATCGGGTTCTGCAACATCGGCAGGCCTCGTTCCTTTTGCTTTGGGGACTGAAACTTTGGGTTCCATTACTTCTCCAAGTACCCGAAACGGAGTTACCGGTCTACGACCAACCTACGGTAGAGTTAGTCGCCACGGAATTATGAGCTTAAGCTGGTCCATGGACAAAGTGGGGCCCTTGGGAAGAAATGCCGAGGATTGCGCCATTGTGTTTGATGCCATTCAAGGGAAAGATAAAAATGATCTGACCACCGTTGACCTTCCTTTTGGGGTTGATTGGAACAAGGATATCAAAAGCTTGAGGGTTGCTTATCTTAAAGAAGACATTGAGAAAGATACCACGGAGTCTGGAGACAATCTGAGGAATGCGCTCAAATCCCTTAAGGAAATGGGTATTGAGCCTACAGCTGTGGAAATGCCCGAAGATGTTCCTTATCGTGGATTTGATATTATTTTAAGAGCTGAAGCAGGTGCTTTCTTTGATGAACTTGTCCGTTCGGGCGGGGTTGATGTGATGGTGGAGCAAGACCAGCGTTCCCGTGCGAATTCCTTGCGGCAAAGCAGATTTATTCCCGCCGTGGAATATATTCAAGCGAATCGACAACGACAGGTGCTTATCCAAAAAGTGCAAGATTTGATGAAGGATTACGATGTGTTGATTTCACCCACATTTGGAAACGACCAACTTTTGGCCACAAACCTAACAGGGCATCCCGTAATTGCTGTTCCAACGGGTCTGGATGACGAGAACCACCCTACGAGCATGACTTTTGTGGGCAATTTGTACGATGAAGCGAGTATTTTATTGCTGGCAAAAGCATTTCAGGATGCCACATCGTTTGACGAATTGCATCCCCCGGGTTATATTGATTAAAGCTCCAAGGCTGGATCCCAGAAGTATTTTTGAAAGTCTACGATTTGATTTTCCTTTACCGGGATTCCCTCGTTTTCGAGAAGTTGCTGCATAATGTTGCTTCCGTCAAAATGATGTTTGCCCGTTAACACCCCTACGCGATTTACCACGCGATGCGCAGGTACATCTTTTGTCAAGGAATTGTTCATGGCCCAACCGACCATTCGGGCGCTTCGGGCTGCTCCTAAATATTTTGCAATGGCTCCGTAAGAGGTTACCCTGCCGTAGGGAATCTGTTTGGCCACTTCGTAGACTTTGTCAAAGAAGTTTTTTTCTTCCATGTTAGCGGTACATTATACGAATCAAGGTAATCACGAGCAGCAAAAGCATCAAAGCGCTTAAAATATAGTTGGAGTTCTTGGAAAAACGATTGGTCTTGGTCTCCATCTTATCAAAATAAAAGGTGTAGAGGTACAGAACAGAAAAAGTACCAGCTCCTGCGGCGACCACAAAAGTGGTAATGTCCTTGGCTTCAAACTTTATCCAACCCGCTTCGTTCCACATGGCATTTAAACCACTGTAATACGGAATGGTCAACAAATTAAGGGCAGCCAACAAAACTCCCTTGAAAAAACTGTTCTTTTTACTCAGGTTGACCTCTTTAATGGCTTGTGTCTTTGCTCTGTTACGCTTTGCAATCACAAAAAAGTAAACAGCAAAAAAGGCGAATACGGCCACAGCAATCTTAAACAGTACATCTATCACCGCTGGATTACGGTACAAAAATTTAGAGATATACACAGCAATATAAGCCTGCACCATGATAGTACTGGAAACACCCAAACTAAAAATAACGCCGTTCAATTTTCCTTTTTCCACACTAACCTTGGCGGCATTCATATTGAGCAATCCCGGTGGCACAGTAGCCATAAAGGCTGCCGAAAATGTGGCAAAAAAAAGTATGAGTACGTGGGTCATTGGTTAGTTGATCCTAAATTGGATATATGTAATTGGTTTTCCTTTTTCAAGATACTGATTTTCGTAGAAAGTTTGGATTTTGAATACTTCGGGAGGCGCTCCTTCGTTTTTATATACATCGTGATTGGCATATATAATTTCGTGTCCCAAGCCTTGCAAAAGCCCAAGGGTGTACCCATGCATGTACTCGCTATCGGTCTTTAGATTGATTATTCCCTTGGGCTCCAGGATTTTTTTGTAACGCTCCAAAAAAACGGGATTCGTCATGCGATGTTTGGTGCGTTTGTACTTGATCTGCGGGTCGGGAAATGTAATCCAGATCTCACTGACCTCCCCTTCGTCAAAAAGATGGTCCACCAATTCAATTTGTGTCCGTAAAAAGGCCACATTGTTCAATTCTTGCTCCAAGGCGGTCTTGGCCCCTCTCCAAAATCGTGCTCCTTTGATATCTATGCCAATATGGTTTCTGTCCGCGTTCATTTGAGCGAGGCCAACGGTATATTCACCCTTGCCACAGCCCAGTTCCAACACAATTGGATTGTTGTTGCCAAAAAAGGATGCCCAATTGCCCTTGTACTTGAATCCGGCCAAAACTTCCTCCCGCGTGGGCTGTACCACATTGGCAAATGTTTCGTTTTCCTTGAACCTTTTGAGTTTGTTCTTACTTCCCACGTTCGTATTAAATTGAGCAAAAAGTTAATGATTTGGCAAAACTAAGGAAATCTAAAAGCAATTCGCATTTTGTTTTTTTGTTGATATGAATTCTTCCAAACGTATTCTGGTCGCCCCGTTGAATTGGGGACTGGGACATGCTACTAGGTGCATACCCATTATTCGCGAATTATTAGATCACGGTTACCTACCTTACATTGCCTCGGACGGCGTGGCCTTATCCTTGCTAAAAAAGGAGTTTCCAGAATTACCCGCTTTTGAATTACCTTCCTATAAAATTTCCTATGCTGAGAAAGGGAAGAATTTCAAAATTAAAATGATTTGGGATTCGCCCAAAGTGCTCAAAGCCATTGCCAAGGAAAAAAAAGCCGTGAAACGCTTGGTTAAAGAACATGGTTTGGAAGGAATTATTTCCGATAACCGACTGGGAGCATACTACAAAAAGGTTCCCTGCGTGTTCATAACTCATCAACTAAACGTGCTTTCCGGAAACACCACTTGGATGAGCTCCAAAGCGCATCAAAAAATAATAAAAAAGTTTGATGCCTGCTGGGTTCCCGATGTGGAGAAAAAACCCAACTTGACGGGAAAGTTGGGGCATCTAAAAAAATCCAAGTTAAACGTTGTCTATTTAGGTCCTTTGAGCCGATTTGAGAAAAAGAAACTCCCCATCACGAACGATTTGATGGTTCTACTCTCCGGTCCTGAACCGCAACGCACCTTGCTGGAAGAAAAACTACTGGATGAATTACAGGGGTTCGAAGGCAACATTCTTTTTGTTAAGGGCAAAATTGAAGAAAATCAGGTTCAAGAAGAAATACAGACATCGAAAGGAAAGATCCTCCATTACAATTTTATGAAGTCCGATGAACTGGAAAATGCCCTGAATCGAAGTGAAAAAGTGCTGTGCAGATCGGGTTACACCACTGTTATGGACCTGGCAAAATTGGAGAAGAAGGCCTTTTTTATTCCAACCCCTGGCCAATACGAGCAAGAATATTTAGCCAAAAGAATGCAGAAACAAGGGCTTGTTCCTTTTAGTAAACAAGAGGGTTTTTCCTTAGGTGATTTATTCCGAATTGATGATTTTAAAGGATTGGCTCAATTTGAATCCGTTGTGGATTTTTCTTCCATGTTCGAGATTTTCTCCGAAACTGGTGGAACAGCAGCTTTTTCAAGGGTAAAGGAGAACTCTGAACCTACGTCAACTTCGCTTTCCACATAGATTTTTTCGCCGTGGGCCTCCACAATATGTTTTACAATGGAGAGTCCAAGACCTGAACCGCCTTCGTTTCGGCTTCCACTTTGATCCACGCGGTAAAAGCGTTCAAAAAGTCGTGGAATGTGCTGTTTTGGGATTCCACCTCCATTGTCCGTTACTCGAACGATTACCTTGTTTTTAATAAGATTTTCCACACTTACTTCCGTGGTTCCTTTTGGCAGACCGTATTTGATGGAATTGACCAGAAGATTGCTGATTACCTGTTGTATTTTTTCCTTGTCCCCATTCACGTAAATAGGCTCGGTATACTCCATATCAAAAGTGAGGGAGATTTCTTTTTTGGCCGCTTTCATCTCCAATAGATCAAAGGTGTTTTCAATAAGCTCAATAATATCAAAATCCTCTCGTTCCAACTTTAACTCACCTGCTTCCAGCTTGGTAATCAAATCGAGGTCCTTTACAATATAAATTAAGCGTTCTACGCCTTTATTGGCACGTTGCAGGTATTTTTTTCGAAGTTTCTTATCCTTCATGGCACCGTCCAAAAGCGTTAAAATATAGCCTTGAACGGTAAAAAGCGGTGTTTTTAATTCGTGGGACACGTTGCCCAAAAAATCCTTTCGGTACTCCTCACGAATTTTAAGGGTGTCTATTTCTATTTTCTTTCCTTCGGCGAACCTTTCAATTTCCTGAACCAAAGTTCTCATATCCGTGGTTACGGGTTTGGAAGAGAAGGATGAGGATTCCAAAAGGGACACATCATCGTAAATTCTCTTGATACGTCTGTATATAAAACGCTCCACCCGAATCTGGATGATAGCAAAACAAATTGCAAAACAAATTAGTGCAAAAAGAATGGTATGCGGCCAGTTCATGTAATCCGCATCCAAATGAAACCCTACGAAGACAGCAGAGATCAAAACGGTAATAACCAAAGAAGATCTTAGGGCAAATTTGTATGATTTCTTTAGTTTAATGGCCATTAGAGCACAAACTTATACCCCACGCCCTTAACGGTTTTAAAGTGGTGGTCACCGATTTTTTCGCGCAGTTTTCTAATGTGAACATCGATGGTTCGACCGCCAACAACAACTTCATTGCCCCAAACTTTGTCCAAAATTACTTCGCGTTTAAATACTTTGTTCGGTTTGGATGTCAGCAAAGACAAAAGTTCAAATTCCTTTCTGGGAAGCACCATTTCTTCTCCATCGTTCACAATTTTATATTCTTCCCTGTTAATTACGATGTCACCAACCTTGACAATATCCTCTACTTCTTTTTTATCATCTTTCAACCTTCTCAGCAAGGCTTTAACCTTGCTTACCAAAACCTTTGGTTTTATCGGTTTTGTGATGTAATCGTCCGCTCCAGCATCAAAACCTGCTACTTGGGAGTAATCTTCTCCACGTGCGGTTAAGAAAGTAATTATCGTGTGATCCAGTCCGGGTGTGTTACGGATAACCTCGCATGCTTCAATACCGTCCATTTCTGGCATCATCACATCCATAATAATCAGGTGGGGGCTCTTCTTTTTTGCCTTGGCAACGCCTTCCACACCATTTTTGGCGGTATAGACCTCATACCCCTCCGCTGAAAGGTTATAGCTTATAATTTCCAGAATATCAGGTTCATCGTCAACCAGTAGAATCTTAATGTCCTTGTTTTTCATGGGATGGTATTTCTGTATTAATCGCCCAAATGTAAAGATAATACACTTACGGGATAAACGCTTAACGTTCATTTAATCTAGTAACATTATTGTAACACTAACAACAAAAACACTTAACACACAACTAACACGGCTTTTACAACCCCAGCCTTTCTTTGCATCGTTCAACATAAGGATCACATTCTACTTATTAAATGACAAAACAAAGAATTATGAAAAAATTTATTTCCCCTTTAATAGCGATTGCCCTGCTTTTTATAGCAGCGTGCAGTGGCGATGATAACGGTGCTATACCAGAGCCGGAACCGGAGCCAGAACCATCTGGTGAGGAGATAACCAAAACAGGTGTTCTTACTGAGGATGAAACATGGACAGCCGAAAACGTATACATATTGGACGGTAAAGTAGTGGTGGGCGAGGGTGTCACCCTTACCATTGAGGCAGGTACCATCGTAAAAGGTGAGCAAGGACAGGAAACACTTGCTTCGGCCCTTGTAGTGGACCAAGGC